>DASVCG010000001.1:0-2189 GCA_036381755.1 Phycisphaeraceae bacterium
TGGCCCAAGAAGGCGGCGAAGCACGTCGATCGCGCTGACTCAGCAGCCGAACGTAGCGCAACTGGGCTTCAGGCCCGGCTGGCCCGCCCAGCCCCGTGAGCACCAGGCGCGAGGAAGGCACGCCCTCGATCTGCAATTCGATCGGCTCCCACGGGTCGCGCAGATTCAGCGGCACCACGTAAAACCGCTGGGGAATCACGTCGGCGTAGCGCTCATCCACGTGAGCGCCGGCTTTGAGGAACGCGCCCGCGGCCATCGCGCTCAGCCCGGCGTAGAGCGCCGCGTCGCTGTTGTGGTTCGCGCCGATGATCGCCGCTGCGGCCCCGCCGTAGAGCAGCCCCGTGCCCAGCAGGCTCTTGGCCCTGCGGACGTCCTCCAGGTTGTTCCACCGATGGTCTTTCGCCATCCGGTTGACATCGAGCACCTGCGGGTACGCCCGCCCCGGCAGCGAGCCCACGCGCACATACAGACGCGCGCCGTCGCTGGGGAATCGCGGCACAAACCGTCCCAGCGCCCGATCCGGGCCGTAGCCCTCCTTGCGCGGCCCCAGGCCCCAGCTCACCACCAGCACCGTGTTGTAGCGGTTCTGCCTCAGCGCCTCGATAAGCGGATCGAGCTGCGGGTTCAGCTCCGCTGCGCGCGTCAGGTGGTCCGACGCTTCCTCCATGCGGCCAAGCTGCTGATCAGCGATCGCGTGGAGCAGGTGGCCCAGCGTGAAATCAGTGTCGCGCACCACGTAGCCGTGATCGAGGTAGTCCGCCTGCCTGCTGGCTTCCTCCGGGCTTTGGCCCGCTTCGATGGCGCGCTCATAGAGCAGCGATCGGCGGGCGATCTCATACGTGTCCAGCTCGCCGCCTTCGTCATCCCGGCCGAAGTCGCGCAGGTAAAAAAGCGAGTTGTCCGCCGCGGCGCGGGCGTTGTCCCACGAGCCCAATTCCGCCTGCGTCATCGCGTAGTACGCCAGCGCCAAGGCCTGCTCGAACGGCTCGCCCTTCCAGATCTTGAGGTCCTCGTTGATCACCAGCGAGGCGACGGTGCGGTCGCGGTTGATGCCCTGCGTGCGCAGCACGTCGTACACCTCTTCGAAGATGGTCTGCGCCGAGTCGGGGTGGCCGTCCGCCAGCGTCAGCACGCCCACGCTCATGCGGTCCAGCAAATAGCCGCGGTCGTTGCGGTCGCGGCTCATCCGCTTGTACCGCTCGATGCGCGCCTGGCCATACTCGCCCCGCGCCAAAAGATGCTCAGGCGTGCGCAGGGGCTGCTGACACCCCGCAGCGCCCAGCGCCGCGGCGCAGGCCAGAAGAATCATCCGCAGCCGGCTAAGGGTCGCAGGTCGCATCAGTCCCACACGTGCCCGTGGGCTTGTCGCTTGTATTCGAACCGGTCGGTCCAGACCGTTTGGCCTGTGGCCAGCTCGAGGATCTGGAACTCGCAGTAGTACCAGTCGATCCGCCCCCGGCCGTCGGGGCTGGCGCGGGTGACGGAGCGGAACGTCGCGGTCATCGTGTGCGTCGGCTGCCGCTGGCTGGCGAAGCTCGCGTCGAACTCGTCGGCCGCATCGCGGCTGCGGATCTGGGCGACGCGCTGCGGGGGCAGCACGAAGCGGATGTTCTTTTGGTCCCACAGCGCCTGGATCGGCAGCGAGCCGCGCAGGTCGGCCATGATCGCCCACTGCTCCGCCTGCGTCATCACATCGCTGCTGAGGTTGCGCACGTGGTCGATGGAGACGACCCACGGCTCGCTCTGCGGCCCACGCTGGGCCAGCGCTTCGCTTCGCAGCAGGCTCTGCGCCATCGCCTCAGCCATCTCCTGGAAATCCTCGGTCGTCATGCGCGAGCTGCGCTGCGGCGCAGCACAGGCCGCTGCCAGCAGGCAGACCAGCATCAGCATCAGGCGGGCCCGGCGCATCACCACAGCGGATCATCCCAGCGGGCAGGCCATCGCTCAGTGCGCCTCCACGTGCTTGGACTCGTAACGGTCGGAGAAGACGATCTCGTTGGTGCCAAAGTGCACCAGTTGCACCTCCAGGTAGTAGTAGTTCGAGTCCCCGCGGCTGACGCGGTAAAAATCCCCGTTGAGGGCGTAGGTGGTGGCCGGATCGTAGTCGGGCGGGTCGGCCAGCCCATCGTTGCCCGCCACGCGCTCGCGCTGGGCCAGTTGGCTCATCCGCGCGCGGCGCTCGACGAATT
>DASVCG010000002.1:0-8901 GCA_036381755.1 Phycisphaeraceae bacterium
TATGATGGTCCATCATGCAGCGACACGAAGCGGACGGCGTCATTATTTCCTGTGATTTCTGCGGCACGGACTGGGACCAGGTGCTGCCGATGATCGAGGGGCACCACGGGTCGGTCATCTGCCTGGAATGCCTCAAGCGTGCGCTGAAGGAGGCTGAGCCGGCGGGCGAATCGTTCCATTGCGTGCTGTGCCTCCAGGATCGCCAGGCGGGCGCGCGGCGATGGCGTCTGGCTGACCCGCGTCCCTCGCCGGGCCTCAACCCTGCCGCTGCGGCCTGCTGGGACTGCATCCGCCTGGCGGCCAAGACGTTCCACAAGGACAAGGACGTCGATTTCCGGTGGGATCCGGCGGACTACCCCCCTCCTGAATGACGCCGGCTGCTGTGCGCCTGGCGCGGGCTGGATTTCGCGGGAGTTTGACAGTCCTCACAGCCGGATTTAGCTTTTGCGCCCCAAGTAAGCCAGCGCACAGGTCCGTCGGTCGCCCGGGTGTGCCGTGGCGATGTCTGGAGGGATGTGCATCACGGGAAGCGGGCGTTTGAGCCGGACCGTGTGGTGCTCCCACTGCCCCTTCCCGCAGGACCTGCTCCCATGCGAATTCTGCTGACGACGACGTCTTACCAGGACACCCCCGGCCGGCATCACAAGCTGCTGGAGGAAAGCGGCTACGAGATCGTCCGCGCTCGCGGCCCGCTGCCGGAGGAAGAGATGCTGCGCCTCGTGGAAAGCAGCGGCCAGGGCGGCAAGGGGTTTGACGGCATCCTGCACGGCGACGACGCGATCACCCGCCGGGTGATCGAAGCGGCGCTGCCCCGCCTCAAGTGCCTTTCCAAGTACGGCATCGGGCTGGACTCGGTGGATGTGAAAGCCGCCACTGATTTAAAGGTGCCGGTGCTGTTCACGCCGGGCGTCAACCACACCACCGTGGCGGAGCACACCTTCGGCCTGATGATCATGCTGGCCAAGCACCTGCTGGTGGAGGCCAACATCGTCAAGCAGGGCCAGTGGAAGCGGATCACCGGCAGCGAATTGGCGGGCAAGACGCTGGGCATCCTGGGCTTGGGCCGCATCGGCAAGGAGGTCGCCAAGCGCGCCCGCGCTTTTGACATGCAGGTGATCGCCTACGACGTGTTCTGGGACGAGCCCTTCGCCCGGACGCATCAGATTCAGCGCATCGCGCAGCCGGAGGATGTGCTGAAGCAGGCCGACATCATCAGCCTGCACATGAACCTGACGCCGGAGAACCGCCACTTCATCAATCAGGACCGCATCGCGACGATGAAGGACGGGGCGCTCTTGATCAACTGCGCCCGCGGCGGGCTGGTGGATGAACAGGCTGTCGCGGCTGCGTGCAAGGAAGGCAAGCTGGGCGGCTACGCCACCGACGTGCTCGAGCATGAGCCGATCAAGACGCCCCACCCGTTCCAGACGATCGACAACATCATCGTGACGCCCCACATCGGCAGCCGGACGTTCGAGAGCGTCCAGCGCCAGGCCGTCATGGCCACGGAAAACCTCCTGCGCGTCCTCCGCGGCGAAAAGCCCCTGGCGCAGGCCAACGAGTTTTGAGGATTGGCAACCGCCACCCCTGGAGCAACCTATGTCCACCGCATCCGCGTCCGCTGCTAGCGCCGACATCGGCCTCATCGGCCTGGCTGTCATGGGCCAGAACCTCGTGCTCAACATGGCCGACCACGGCTACAACGTGGCGGTCTACAACCGCACCACCCAGGTCACCCACCGGTTCCTCCAGGAGATCAAGGCCAAGGAGCCCTCGGCCCAGCGGGTGACCGGTTTCGAGGACCTGCGCGCCTTCGTGCAGGCGATCAAGAAGCCGCGCAAGGTGGTGATCCTGGTCAAGGCCGGCCCGGCGGTGGACGCGGTGGTCCAGCAATTGCTCGAGGCGGGCATCGAGCCCGACGACATCGTCGTGGACTGCGGCAACAGCCTCTGGACCGACACCATCCGACGCGAAAAGGAGTACGCCAGCCGGTGCAAGTTCTTCGGTTCGGGCGTTTCCGGCGGCGAGGTGGGCGCGCGGTTCGGCCCGTCGCTGATGCCCGGCGGCGACCCACGGGCCTGGAAGCACCTGGAGCCCATCTGGAAGGCCATCGCCGCCAAGGTCGATCCCAAAACCGGCCGGCCCCTGGAGGACTACGCCCCCGGCAAGCCCATCACCACCGGCGTGCCCTGCACCGCCTACATCGGCCCCAACGGCGCAGGCCACTACGTCAAGATGGTCCACAACGGCATCGAATACATCGACATGCAGCTCATCTGCGAAGCCTACATGCTCATGAAAACGCTCCTGGGCATGAAGCCCGACCAGATGAGCGAGGTCTTCGCGGAGTGGAACGAGGGGGATCTTTCCAGCTACCTCATCCAGATCACCGCGGACATCCTCCAGCAGCGCGACCCGGTGAACAAGCGGCGGTTCCTGGTGGACCAGATCCTCGACACCGCTGGGCAGAAGGGCACGGGCAAGTGGACCAGTGTCAACGCGCTGGACATGGGCATCCCCGCCAACGCGATCGCTGAGGCTGTCTTCGCCCGATGCCTCTCCGCCCTCAAGGATGATCGCGTCGCGGCGGCCAAGGTGCTCAAGGGGCCCAGCAAGACCTTCCGCGGCGGCAAGCAAAAAACCATCGAGGCCATCCGCGAAGCGCTCTATTGCTCCAAGATCTGCGCTTATGCCCAGGGCTTCCAGCTCATGCGCGAGGCGCAGAAGGAATATCAGTGGAAGCTCGACTTCGGCACCATCGCCTCGATCTGGCGCGGCGGGTGCATCATCCGCGCCCGATTCCTCCAGAAGATCACCGACGCCTACACCCGCAACCCCGAGCTGACCAACCTCATGCTCGACCCTTACTTCAAGAGGGCGCTCCACGCGGGGCAGGCCAGTTGGCGGCAGGTGGTGAGCCTGGCTGCGGAGCACGGCATCGCTGCCCCGGCGTTCATGAGCGCCTTGGCCTACTTCGACGGCTACCGAGCTAAGGTTCTGCCCGCCAACCTCCTCCAGGCCCAGCGGGACTACTTCGGCGCTCACACCTACGAACGCATCGACGCGCCGCGAGGCAAGGCCTTCCACCTGGACTGGCCCGACCCGAAACGCCCACAGTTGGAAGCCTAAAAGATAGGGGACAGGGGGTAGACGGCAGAGGGCAGGAAAGACAAACCTCAGAGGCGCAGAGAGGACAGCCCCCTCACCCTACCCTCTCCCCCGTAAACGGGGAGAGGGCTTGTGAATGTACCCCCGCCTTTTAATGCAGCTTTTTTTCGCGGATGGGGAGAGAGGGCTTTGTTGATGCACCTCTCCCTTTTGATGCAGCTCTAGCCGCGCCCCCATTGGGGGCGGGCTATAAGGAATTCCTAACCTCTACCCTCTCTCTTGTGTCTTTCCCTGCGCCTGCCCCCTACCCTCTACCCCCTGCTGCCGGCCGCTCAATGATGGAGATTGCCGCGATCAATGGCCACCTTCATGGTGGTGGGCAGCAGGTAGTTGGCGCCGCGGTAGGCGTAGACCTGGCCTGAGGCGATGAACACCAGCGTGTTGCCCCGCTCCTGGACGAGATCCTCCATCGTCTGGCGGATCTGGCAAGGCAGCAGGATCAGCGGCGCTTCGGAGGCCTCCTCGCTGTCAGCCTCGAACGCAAAGAGCACGTGAAAGCCGTCGGGCGAGCGGATGATCCGCCCCCGGCGGTTCAGGATCACCTGGCCTTCCGCCAGGAGCTTGGACGGTGCTGTGGGCGGCGCGGTGCCCTGAACCGCTGGATTGGTCGTCAGCCCCCCGTCCGCGGTCGGCATCGCAACTGCTGCGGACCCAATAGATCCCCCTGCTGCGGGGGGAGGCGCCTGGGCCTGGGCCAGTAGCTGCTGCATGACCTGCTGGGTCGCTGGGGCAGCGTCGGAGGCGTCCTGGGCTGGCTGGGTGGCCGCGGCATCGGGGGCTTGCGACGCTGGCGCAGCCTGCGAGGGCGACGTGGCGGCGGCTGGCGCAGCGGCGGGCGCCTCCATCGGCGGCCGGGTCATCACTGGCAGCAGGTAGTTCACGCCCCGGTAGGTGTGGACCTGGCCGGAGAGGGTGAACAGCACCTCGCCCGGCCGCTGCTGATTGAAATCCTCCATCGTTTCCAGGTCGCGGCAGGGCTGGAGGATCATCGGCGCCAGCGGCTCCTGCTGCGGGCTGGGCTCGAAGATGAACATCACCTGCATGCCGTCGGGCGTGCGGGCGATTCGGCCGACGCGGTCGACCAGGAATTCGCCCTCCCGGCGGAGGGTAGGTTGCGTCTGCTGGGGCATCGGGCCCAGCACGCTCACGTCCACATCCACGCGGGGCGCCGGCACGCCGACGCGGCTGGGCACGGGCCTGACCGCTGGCTGTCGCGTCGGCTCGATGCTCGCGTCGCTGTCCTGGGCGCTGTCCTGGGCTCCATCAGCCTGCTGAGGCGAGGCGGCCTGCTGCCCCCATGCTGATGCGGAGCCAGCCCATCCCAAGGCTGTGGCGGTCAGAATCGCCAGCACCTTGCTGCATCGCTGCGTTGGCCAACGCCCTGCTGGTTTCATGGCTTGCCTCGTGAATTCGACCTTCGACCCCTGGCCAGGCGGCCCGAACCGCCCCTGCTGCCCGGGCGCAGCGGACGGCTCAGTCGGCGAGTTCTGCGCCGATGTCGCGCAGGAGCTTGTGGACCTCGCGTGCTGCCAGTTGGAAGCACCCATAGGGGCCCAGGTCCTTGAGCTGCTCGTTGCCGCTGCCGGAGGGCCCGGTGGCGACGACAGCGGCGGAGTGGACCAGGTGCGGCTCGAGCGTGAGCGGTCCGCGCCAGTTGCGCTTCAGTGCGTCGCTCAGGATCTCCCGCACGCGCCCGTCGCCCTGGCCTGCTGGCACGTGCACGCCCTGGCGCGTCGAGTCTTTCAGGTGGATCGCGTCGGTCCGGTCGCGCAAAGCCAACCAGTTATCCCAGGGGTCTTCGCCGGCCTGGACGTAGTTATCGAAGTCGAAGATGAATTTGAAGGTGTCGCGGCCGTGGAACGCCTCGGCGATGGCCTGCACGCGAGCGAGGGTCTCGCCGAAGATGTGCCGCTCGTTCTCGTGGTAGAGCGTCAGGCCCAGGCGGTCGGCCCGGTCCGCCAGTTGCGTGAGCCGGTCGATCGCCTGGCTTTGCCATTGGCCTTTGTCGCGGCCGGCGCGGTTGAAGTAGCTGAAGATGCGGATGCTATGGCAGTTGAAGACCGACGCCAGCTCGCCCAGGTGGTTCAGCCGGTCCAGGTCGGCCTGGAAATCCTCGCTGATGTCGATCTTGCCGATGGGCGAGGCGAACATCTGAACGCGGACGCCCGCATCCTGGAGCATCTGCTGAAGCTCGCGGGCCTGGTCGACGGGCAGTGAGGCGATGTTGTGCTCGCCGATGCTGCGCAGGTCGACGTAGCGGATGCCGGCTTCGCGCAGCGCGCGGACCTGCTCCTGCGGCGCCGCGCCGGCCTCATCCGATAGGGCGCTGAGAATCCATGACATACCGATGCACTCCTGCGCGGGTGTGTGTGTTGGGTGCGCGGGCCCCACGGGTTGAGGAAGCGGGCCTGCGGGGCTCAGGGGGCCTCGACGGGGCCGGGCCTGACCTCCTCGCTGGGCAGCGCCGCCTGCGTGCCGCTTCGCCAGGAGCGGATGCGGTTGAAGGTCCAGCCGGAGAACGGCGCATAGTCGAGGTAGACGGTCACCAGTTGCTGGACCTCCCCCTGGCCGTAGGGGTAGGGCCGTACCAGGTCGACCTCGCCCTGCCAGCCGCGGATGCGGATCTGCTTGACCTCCAGCGTCGCGGTGGCGTCATCAGCCTCGGGCTCAAAGGGGGCGTAGGCGTTGGGGCCCACGGCCTCGGCGACGGCGGCGTAGGTGAGGTTGCTGGTGCCCTCGGGCAGAACGAGCTTGATGGGCCCCTCGATGGGGCGGTCCAGCAGGACAGCCCGCAACGCCGCGATCTGGACGCCGCGGACGTTGTCCGCATTGGGGTTGTGCGAGGCGACATCTCCCTGGGCCGCTGGGATGTTCACGTAGGGCGTGCTGCACCCCACCGCGGCCAGACCCATCCAAGCAGCCAGCATCCAACCAGCAACCGATCGCGACGACATGGCGCCATCCCCTTGTATGGTGTCCGATGAAGGCACGATTGTAACAAGTGATCGCTGACGCGCCGCAACGCCCTGGACATTTCTGATATGGGATGGGGAATGGGGGATTGGCGATTTGTGATTTGGAGGCTGTCCTCTACCTTGGCCCCCTCACCCTACCCTCTCCCCCGAGGGGGAGATGGCTTATTAAGGTACCCCTGCTTTTTGATGTGGCCGCGCCCTTTCTTCACAGATAGGAAGCGGACTTTGGGATGCAACTCCAGCCGCGCCCCCGTTGGGGGCGGGCTATTGGGAACCCCTCAATTCCCGATCTCTAACTCCCGTCGCGCACCCCCGATCTCCGGTCTCAAGCCCTCAATCCCGAATCCCCCATTCGAGATCAGCCCTCGAACGCGGCGAAGTGGGCGTTCTGGATGGGCACGACCACGTCCAGGATGTCGCGGAGCACCTGGGCGGGCGAGCCCAGCGAATCGACCTCCACGATCATGTCCTTGGGGTAGTGCTCGAGCACGGGGCGCGTCTCCCGCTCGTACACCTCCCACCGCTTGCGGATGACCTTCTCGTCGGCGTCGTCGTAGCGGTTCTCCTTCAGGGCCCGCTTGCGAAGCCGCTCGAACATGGCCTGCTCATCCCGGCAGTAGAGGTGGACGACCTTGAGAACCTCGATGTAGTCGTCCATGATCTTGGCCTGCTCGAGGGTGCGGGGGATGCCGTCGAGCACCAGCAGGTCTTTGCGGGGCTTGTAGTTGCCCAGGACGGTGCGCGCGTCGATCGCCTGGGCCCACATGCGGACGGTGACGTCGTCGGGCACCAGTTGGCCGCGGGAGCTGTATTCGTAGAAGACCTTGCCCAGCTCGCTGTGGATGTCGATGGAGCGGAACACGTCGCCGCAGGCGCAATGGAAGAAGCCGGGGATGGTGCCCAGGATACGGCCCTGGGTGCCCTTGCCGGCGCCTGGAGCGCCAAAGAGCAGGACGGTTTTGTAGAGGGTCCGGCCGGTGGGTCCGGTGCGGAGCTGGAGGTCGCTGCGGGCTGCGGAGCTGGTCATGGGTTTCGCCTCTTTTCCCAATCGTTGGACTGCGGGACCTGTTTCAGGGGCCTGATTCCGGGGGCCGGGGGCATTCCGGTGGCCTATCTCGGAGGTTGGGAGTTCCGGGGGCCTTGTTCCGGGGGCCCGTTAGGTTTGACGAAGTCGCTGGTCCACCAAGCCCGCCTCGACCACACCCGGCCGACTGCTTCATTTAAGCAACATCCAATATAGCAAGGTGTTGGGCTTGTGTCTCTGACATGACACAGGAAAAGAGCAAGCTCGCCGCCCGAACCAGAAAGGCATAAGGTAAAATAGGTTATGATTGTGTTCGCCCCCCCTGCTCCCAGCCTCTGACAAGGCCAAAAGGGAGGCTGTGAGGATGCCATGCTGAGCCTGACGCGCAAGGCGGACTATGCGTTGGTGGCGATGGTCTACCTGGGTCACCTGCGACGCAAGCAGGCTGGACCGGTCAGCGCCAGGCATGTAGCCCAGCGATTCGGCCTGCCCCTGCCGCTGCTGATGAACGTGCTCAAGGCATTGGCCAACGCGGGGATGATCCGCTCAACCAGAGGCGTCAGCGGCGGTTACGAGCTTCTGGTCGACCCCGATCAGGTGCCGCTGCTGAGCGTGGTCCGGGCGGTGGAGCATGCGGAGCCCGAACAATATCAGCCGCTGGGGCCCGGCTCAGCCAGCGGCGCCGCGGTTGAAGCGGTGGAGCGGCTGCACCAGCGGGTGGACGGGTTCCTGAATCAACTGACCCTGCAGGACCTGCTCCAGGAGACCGAGGTGGACGAGCTGGCCCCCCCTGCTGCTTCAGCCCGGGCCCGGCCCGCGCAGGCCGATTCCAGCCGGCCCGCCACGTCGACCGATGAAAACGACTAAAACGGGCGGGATCGGCCTCGCCCGGCCCCGGCAGACGGCAAAACTTGGGCGGGCCTTGATCCTCGCCCCCCTAACCGTGCTACAATGGTCCGCAATCATGGAGTGTGCACGATGGCGATTCACCTGACCGAAACAGCGGCGAAAGAAATCAAGACGATCATCCAGCAGCAGGAGCTGGACGCGGAGAAGATCCGCCTGCGCGTCGGCGTCAAGGGCGGCGGCTGCTCGGGCTTCAGCTACCTGCTGGACCTGACCGAGCAGCACCGCGACAACGACGAGGTGTTCGACGAGCACGGCATCAAGATCGTGTGCGATCCCAAGAGCTACCTCTACCTCAACGGGACCACGATCGACTTCCGCGACGAGGTGATGGGCCGCGGGTTCGTCTTCAACAACCCCAACGCCACCAGCACCTGCGGCTGCGGCAGCTCGTTCTCGGCGTAAGCCCCCCCTGCTGCGACCCGGCCTCCCGGTTGAGCGCTAGCGCGGTGGCGCTTTCGGGCGCGGTTTTTTGTCGCGCTACCGGTGCAGTTCAAGGTTGGTTTCGCGCCGGCAACACGATTGATTCATTAGCCCACGGATGAATCCGTGGGCTTCTTCTTTTTTTATCTGATGAAGGTTGTGCAATTGGATGCGTGATCACCACGACGCATTCGATTGCTGATGGTTCGCCATTTCGCGTGACCCGCAGCATCGGACCTCGCCTTGCCTGCCCTGTTCCGGGGCAGCACCTCTCAAGCCCGTTCATGCTGACGCTGCCCATCGCCCGATAACGTCGCGGCATCGGAAGCCGCATGTTGTCGAAACCTGCTTGCGGATTCGTCCGATAGGGGGTTTCGGACGCTGTGCATATGTCTTTGGCGATTC
>DASVCG010000003.1:0-2258 GCA_036381755.1 Phycisphaeraceae bacterium
CTCAACACCGGCGTCGCCTCGATCAGCCCCTCACGCCGCACCGTCACCACCGCCGACGGCCGCGAGCTGCCTTACCAGGTGCTCGTCAGCACCATGCCCCTGCCCACGCTGATCCGCATGATGGGCGACGAAGCCCCCCCGGATGTTCAGGCGGCGGCGAAGGGGCTACGCTTCGTCTCGGTGCGCTGCGTCAACATCGGCATCGGCCGCGAGAACGTCACCGACAAGCACTGGATCTACTACCCCGAAGACACGGTCTTCCACCGCATCTTCGTTCAGGGCAACGCCAGCCCGCACTGCAATCCGCCCGGCGGGTTCGGCATCACCTGCGAGATCACCTACGCCCCGTCCAAGCCGCTGCCCTGCGAAGTCGAGGACCTCATTCAGCGCTGCATCGACGACTGCAAGCAGGTCGGCCTCATCAACGCCGACGATGAAATCTGGGCTGCCAACCAGGTGGACATGCCCTACGCCTACGTGGTCTACGATCACGATCGGCCGAAGCATGTGAAGGTGATCCGCGACTATCTCGATTCGCAGGACATCATTCTGTCGGGCCGCTACAGCGAGTGGGAGTACTACAACTCCGACCACGCCTTCGTGGCCGGCAAGAACGCCGCGGAGAACGCCCGTCAGCGCCTCTACGGCAGCGTCCCCCAGCGCACCGTCGGCATCACACCCACCGCCGCCGCCGGCTGAAAACACGCCGCGCCCCCGGAGCGGGGTGGCACGGTCAGCGAAGGCGAGGAACGAGCCGCAGTCGACCGTGCTGCATGTCACGAACACCCGCACGGTCGACTTCTCCGCCCGAGGGCGGACGCGCTGACCGTGCCACCCCTGGTCATACGTCCAAAGCCCCGCGTCTCCCGACGCGGGGTTTTCTTCGCGCGGTACGATGCCGTGCCGTGAAACCGCGAACCTCGACCAAACTGCTGTTCCCACTGCTCGTCATGTGTGTGGCGACTTGGATCACCAGCCACTTCTACTTCGGGAGTGTGGCATTCCGACCATCTCGCTCGCTGGGCATTGCTTTGTTCATCGAACGCGGGATGGTGGGCACATTGTTTATGCGGAGTGACGGCGACGGTTTCTCCCGCATATATGTTGCGCTGTACCCGATAGAGGAGTATGTCACGTTTGTGCTGCCGAAAGAGGACTATGACTCCATCTGGTTCGGGAGCGATCACAGAGAAACGATTTTCGGTCTGGAGGACGCGTGGTACTGCCCGTGGTGGTTCGTGTTCACGATCTGTCTGGCGCTGCTGCTCACCCTTGAACTTCGCTCACGTCGGCGGATGCGGGTTGTGACCGCGACCGAAGCATCCCCCGGCTGAGCACCACGATCATCAACCCCGCCGCGATCGCCCCCGCCGCCCCGGCGTAGTACGCCGAGCCGTGCGACACATGCACGAAGATGAACGAACCCACCAGATACCCCGCGCCGCGGCCCAGCGAAATCGCCGAGTAATTCAGCCCGTGAATCGCCCCCTGATCGTGTTCGCCGACCGACAGCGACATCAGACTCGTGATCGCCGGTGACGCCAGGCCCGTGCCGATCGCCATCAGGCACACCGCGCTCCAGAAGCCCGTCGTCCCCGGGTGCGTGCCGATCCACACCAGCCCGGCCGCGAGCAGCACGAGGCCGACGATCGCCGTCGCCCGCTCGCCGATCCGCTTGACGGTGGGGCGGATGAGGCCGCCCTGCACGAACGCGCCCACCAGCCCGAACGCCGCCAGCCCGTATCCCACCTCCGCCAGGTTCCAGCCGTACCAGTCCTCCGCCAGCGGCTGAAACGTCGGCAGCATCACCGAGTACGCGATGGTGGCCAGCAGCGTCACGGCCATTAAGCCGATCACCAGCGGCCGCGTGCACAGCCGCACGATCGACGACGGCTTGACGAACACCGCCTCGCTTTCGGGGAGCTTGTTATGGAGCGGATGCGTCTCGCGCAGCAGCGTCGTCACCACGATCAGCGACGCGATCTGAAATCCCGCGGCGAGGTAGCCGATGGCGGGCGCTCCATAGTGGTGCGCGAACCATCCGCCCAGCGCCGGCCCGATCGTGAACGCGATGCCGAACGCCGCGCCGACCGCGCCCATCGCCGCCGCCCGCTTCTCGGGCCTGCTCACGTCCGATGCGACCGCCAGCGTCAAACCCGATTGCGAAGCGAACACGCCGTACACACCGCGCGAGATGAACAGCCACACAAGCCCCGTGAACGCGAAGCCCGCCAGCGGCAGGATCGCGATGAGCGGGA
>DASVCG010000004.1:0-7205 GCA_036381755.1 Phycisphaeraceae bacterium
GCAGCGTCCATCGCAGGTCACCCTCCCCATGAAGGCAGGCGGAGGGGCATTGTAGCCGAACCGCCCACCCTCAGCGGTCCCGCGCCGCGCGCCCCAAAAGCCTGAAAAGCCCAAAAACCGCCCCACTCGCTATAATCCCCACCCCGATGTCACACCTACCCCGTATCGGCATTACCATCGACAACCGCGACAGCACCGCTGCCAGCGGGCGGTACGAATCCGCCATCCGCTACAGCCGCGGCATCGCCCGGGCCGGCGGCCTGCCCCTGCTGTTGCCGCACGAGCCGGAACTGGCCCCGCATTATGTGGAGCTTTGCGACGCGATCGTGCTCACCGGCGGGGACGACCCGGCCACCGAGGCCTTCGGCCAGCCCACCGACCCGCGATCCCGCCTCATCGACCCGCGCCGCCAGGCCTTCGAGCTGGCCCTGCTCGACGCCGCCGCCCACCGCCCGCACAAGCCCGTGCTGGGCATCTGCCTGGGCATGCAGATCATGGCCCTGCACGCCGGCGGCCGGCTCAACCCCCACCTGCCCGACACGCTGCCCACCGCCCAGGACCACCAGGGCAACCGCACCCACAGCGTGATCTTCCAAATCCGCGACGGCAGCCTGCCCCCCGCCGACGACCAGGTCGTCTCCAGCCACCATCAGGCCATCAGCGACCCAGGCCGCCTCCGCGTCCTGGCTGTCTCGCCCGATGGCGTCATCGAGGCGGTCGACGCCCCGCCCGAGCTAGGCCACCGGTTCTACCTGGGCGTGCAATGGCACCCGGAGCGAGGCGGCGACGGGCCGCTCAGCGCCGGCCTCCTGGCTCGCCTGGTGCACGCAGCTCGCGAAGCGTCGTGACCCCTATCACCAGCGCCACCCCCACCACCAGCGCCACATCCGCCACGTTGAAAATCCACGGATAAATCGCGTTCGCCCCGCCCGGCCAGGTCCAGCCCCAGGGCAGCGTCACCTCCGGCAAGAGCACCAGCATGTCCCGCACCACCGAGAACCGCACGCGGTCGTACAGGTTGCCCAGCGCCCCAGCCAGAATCAGCGCCAGCCCCGCGTGAAGCCCCCACGCCCCCGCTGGGCTTCGCCAGAAAACCCGCGTCACCACGAACACCGCCGCCACGCTGATGGCGATGAACACCCACCGCCCGCCTTGGCCCAGGCCAAAGACCGCGCCGGCGTTCGTCGTCAGCTTCAAGCTCAACAGGCCCGGAACCAGCACGACCGGGTCATGCGGCGGGATCGGCGGCTGATGCGGACGCGACGGGTCCAGTTGCACCGGCACCCCCGCCACGTGGTGGAAAGCCCAGTCCTTCACCGCCAGGTCCACCGCCAGCACGATGGCCGCCACCAGCACGAAGCGCACCACCGCGCCGATCCGTCGGCCGGCGCAGACCGAGCCTGCCGAGGCGCCGGGTAAGGGTTGGCTGACCGCCTCATCCATCACGCGGGATTGTAGCGAACCAACCCCACGGGGCAGAAAAACCCCACCCCCGGCACGCCAGGAGGCCCGCCGCGCTGCAATAAGCGTCTATTGGAAAAACGGATGCCCGGCCATCAGGAAACGGGAAGGCCGCGCTTCTCCCGCTCACGGGCGACCTCGATGCAATACTTGGCCCAGGGCTTGATCTCCAGGCGGGGCTTGCCGATGGGCTTGCCCGACTCCACGCACACGCCGTAGATGCCCTTGGCCAGCCGATCCAGCGCCTCATCGATCTCGCGCAGGAGCTTGCGCTCGGACTCAGCCAGCCCGAGCTTGAACTCCTGCTCGTAGCTGTCGGTGCCGGTGTCAGCCATGTGCTCGTAGGAGATGCTGCCTCCCCCGCTGCGGGCGTCGACCTGGAGCGACTCCACATCGCCCACCAGCTCCGCGCGCTTCTGGAGGAGCATCTGCTCGAACCGCTTGAGGTCTTTCTTGGTCAGGCCGGTTTTGACCTTCCGAAGCTGCTCGAGCGTCAGTTCCTCACCGTTGCCGTGGACCAGCGGGGTGGTGGAGCGGCCAGCGGCGTTGCCGTTGTTGCGAGCGTCCTTACCCACTTCCTTACTCCTTGGGGACTTCCCTGTCGCTGGGCCGGCAGACCCGCCGCGAGCGGTCGGACGGGCCTTGGCCGAGCTTGCCTTAGCCGGAGCGTTCCCCGCGCTCCGCGAGGCGCCGGCGGCCGCTTTGGACGACCGGCCCGTGATCTTAGCCCCCATTTTCCCCACTGGCCGACTTTTTTTCTTCGCCGCGGCGGCTTGGCTGGCCTTGCTGCTCTTGCTGGCGGATACTTTGCGAGCCAATGCGTACCTCCATCCCGACAGGAGGAATCGACCCCAACACGCCCCGGGCTCCACCCCCGGAAAACCCGGAACGCCACTCCAGCAGGCCCAGCGGGCCCAGACCAGAGAGTCTAACGTTTTTCTGCAATAAGAGCAACCGCCAGGCCAGGTTAGCTCGTTTGCACCCCCCGCGGCGCAGCAACAAACCAGCCCCTGCCGACCGGCCCGGCAGGTGCATCGCTCCACCCTATATCCCGACTCTCAATCGCCGTATTTTTGACGCAGCCGGCCGCTCAGACGCAGCAGCAGGTGCACCCGCTCGAACTGATCCACCCAATCCTGGAGCGTCGCGTTAAGCTCATCCTGCGGCACCGGCGCCCCCGGCAAGGGGCACGCTGCCCCAAGCTGCTTCTGCGCCAACGCCCGGTAGCGGTTGAGCGTGCGATCCCCAAACCAACCCACCAGCTCATAATCCTCCGCGCAGAACAGCAGCACCGGCACACGCTGCCCGCCGTTGATCCTGACCTTCTCCTGCAAATCGATGTGCTCATCGCGGTCGAGCCAGCGCAGGTCGATCTTCTCCGGGTTAGCCTCCGCGATCCGCTGGATCAGCGGGCATTGCTGAACGCAATCGCCGCACCAGACGCCCGAGAGGCCGATGACGTTGATCTTGCGGACAAACGACCCGACCAGCTTCTTCTGCGCGTCGGTGAGCCTGGCCTGCTCGTAAATCTGCCGCCAGTTCTCCTGCTGCTGGGGCGTGCCGGTGGCGACATACTGGGCATAAGGCAGCCCGGCCTGGTGCTTCTGAGCAAGATAAGCCGCATCCATCGCATGACTCCCACAAAGCTGAAGGCGAGAAGGTGATGAACATGATTGTAGCGAATTGCTTCCGCCCCCGGCTCGCTGTATACTGCCCCTCTCGATTTCGAGGTCATCATGGCCGTTTCTCTTGAGCATCCCTACCCCGATCCGGACGACGCGGGCCACTGGCTGCGCGGCAACCTGCACACGCACACCACACGCAGCGACGGCAAGCGCGACCCGCAAACCGTCATCGACGACTACGCCGCCCGCGGCTACCACTTCCTGATGATCTCCGACCACGACGTGCTCACCGCCCCTGCCGACTACGCCGCGTGGGACAGCCGCGGCATGCTGCTGATCCCCGGCAACGAGATCAGCGCCCGCGGCCCGCACCTGCTCCACGTCGGCGCCAGCCGCCGCATCGACCCCTTCCCCCAGCGGCAGGAAGCGCTCAACGCCGCCCGCAACGACCCGGGCAGCTTCCTCATCGCCGCCCACCCCAACTGGCAGGAGGCGTTCGACCACACCACCATCGCCCAATTGCGCGAATGGACCGGCTACGCCGGGCTGGAGATCTACAACGGCGTGATCAGCCGCCTCCCAGGCAGCCCCTACGCCACCAACAAGTGGGACATGCTCTTGGCCCAGGGCCGACGCGTCTGGGGCTACGCCAATGACGACAGCCACCGCGATGTCGACGTCGAGCAGGGCTGGAACGTGGTCTGGGTCGCCCAGCGCACAGCCGAAGCGGTGGTTGAGTCGCTGCGGACCGGGCGATTCTACGCCTCCACGGGCGTGACGATCGACCGCATCGAGGTCCGGGGCAGCCGAATCCGCGTCGCCGCTTCCAACGCCCACCGCATCGCGGCGATGGGCGCCTTCGGCAAGCGGGTGGCGCAGGTCGACGCGCCCGAACTGGAGGTGGACGCCGAATCCTTCCCCGACCACCGCTACATCCGCTTCGAGCTGTGGGGCGTCGGCGAACGCCAAGCCTGGACGCAGCCGTTCTTTATCACAACCTGAGGAAGAGGCGGCCGCCCGGAGCCGATTTCCCATCGCCGATCGGCGGCGCAGCAATCGTCGCCGCCGGTGGCTCTGTGGCCAGCTAAGCTAAACGCTCTTCCAATCGGCAATTGGAAGTCAGCCGTCGGTCGCAGCAGCCCCCGCCCTTCTCACTTGATCATCCCGCTGCGGCGGGCGTACTCGAACACGCCGCCGACTTCGACGATGGGCTTCACATCGCCCAGAGGCTGAAGCGCGTAATTCTTGCCCGTGGCCTTGTGGGTGAGCCGGCCGTGCTGGAGGTCCACCTCCACCTCATCGCCTGTGCGGATCACTTCGATCAGCCGCTGGGTGGACTCGCAAGGCAGCAGGTAGCCGCCGTTGACGCAGTTGCGGTAGAAGATGCGGGCGTAGAACTCCGCGACGACGACCTTCGCCCCGGCCTCAGCGATCGCCAGCGGGGCGTGCTCGCGCGAGGAGCCGCAGCCGAAGTTCTTGCCTGCGATGATGATGGGGAACTCGCTCTTGAACTGCCCCTCCTTCACGAAGGCGACGCCCCCCTGCGGCAGGCCGGACTGGGCCTTGGGCACGCCCGACATGGCGTACATGCCAAAGTACTTGCGCTCCTCGGGGTCAGCGGGGTTATAGGAAAGATACTCCGCGGGGATGATCTGGTCCGTATCGATGTCATCGCCCAGCACGTACGCCTTGCCGCTGATCAAGGAATCCATCGCATTCTCCAAAGCGGGTCAGGCCGCTTGAGCCGGCCTGGCCAGAATCAAGCAAGCGCAGCCCGGTCGGCAAACCGGAGGGAAACAAGGCAGTATACCGCTGGACTGCGGAACGTTCACGGCGAAGTCGCGTTGGCGGGGGCGACCTCGGCGGATGCGGGCTGCTGAGGCTGGGTGGCTGCGGGCGGGGGCGATTGAGCGGGCGCCGTGGCCCCAGCCAGGCTGGCCTCCAGCAAGGCGATGCGCTGGGCCACCGCGGGCGAAACCGCTGCGCCCAGCAGGCGGCGCAGGCCGCTGAGGATCTGCCCGGCCCGGTCCATCTGCTTCTCATCCACACACTGGGCCGCTGCGTCCAGGAGCAGGTCCAGCGGGGAATCGCCCACCCCCAGGGCCGATGCCGGCACGTCCGAGGAGGCCAACGCCTGGCCCGCCAGCGCCAGGGCCTGCTCGATCTGCCCCGCCAGCAGGTAAGTGCGGATCCGCCCCCGCAAAATCTGCTCCACGAGCGCAGGGCTGGGGTCGTCCAGCAACCGCTCGACCCGGTCGTAATCCTCCAGCACCAGCGGCGGCGCGACGCGCAGCTCCAGGCGAACCTGCGCCCGCTCCAGCAACAGCCTGGCCAAATCTGCCCGGTCAGCACGGTCGCCCAGGCGGGCCTGGGCCTCGATCCCCGCGGTGAGCATCTGCTCGCGCAACGCCGCGGATTCGCCCCGCTGACTCAGGCGCGCCACCGCCTCGACCAGCGCCTCCGCCGGCACGCGCCCCGCCATCGCCACCGCGGCCCGCTGCCACACCTCGCGCGACGGCTCCGACGCCGCAGGCGGATGCTCCGCCAGCGCCGTTAGCAAGGCCGGGTCGCTCCCCCGCCTCAGCGCGCCCAAAAACAGGGGTGGGCGGACCGCGGGGTCGTCGATCCTCTGGCTCAGCCGCGACAGCGGGCGGTCCGACTCAGCCCAGGCCCGCGCCGCGGCCTGCCTCAGCGCCGCGTCCTCATGCTCCAGCCAGCCGGCGATCCGCTGCCAGTCCTCATCCTCACCCACTTTCCCCAACAGCGCCACGTGCGAGCCAGCGGGCAGGAGGCCGCGGTCGAGCTGATTTCGTAACTGCTTGGCGGCCCTTTGCTTTTGCTTGCTGTTCATCAGACCGGCCTCAGCCGCTGCGGTCAGCGCCCCCGCTGCCTCGCTGCTCAAGGCCGGGTCACTCAAAAGCTCGATGGCCGGGTCGATCGCCGCCAATCGGGGCATCCGCGCCATCATCAGCAGATAAGCCCGCTGGACCGATGCGGGCGTTTGAGGATCGGGCTGGGCCAGCTTCTGGGCCACCTGGTCCGCCGCTGGCGAGTCAGCCAGGTCCCGCAGCAGCAGCGCCGCCCGCTGCCGCATCAGGGGCGAGGGATCATTCAAGCGGGCGCGCAGCGCGCCGCGGAGCGGGTCGTCGAACGGCTGACCATCCACCAGCCGCTGCACCGCCAGGTCCATCGCCAACTGCCGCATCGGCTCCACCGGGTCGGCTAACCACTGGACCAGCATGGCAGGCCGATCCTCCTGCGACGCCGCCCGATACAACGCCCGCTGCGATTCCACCAGCCGGCCGGCCAGCTCCTGCTGCTCGAGCCGCCACCGCTCGCTTCGGCCGGCGAAATTGCCCACCAGGTGATCCTGCCAGGCCTGGGGCGACAAGTTCTTGACCTGACGCCACCAATCCCGCCAGGCCTGCGGGTCGGCATCCGGGCGTTCGATCCCTGAAAGGGTTGACAGGGCCTGCATCGCGGCCCGCTGGACGGCTTCGGGCTCATCCGAATTGAGCAAGGCCACGAGCGCCCCCGCGGCCTCCTGCGTGCGCTGATGCCCCAGGGCGGCGATGGCGGCGCGGCGGGCCGGCCCATCCGCACGTCGATCCCGCGCCCGCTCGATTAACCATTCCATCACGCGGGGCTCCCGGCAACGCCCCACCGCAGCGGCCCAGTCGGCCAGCCACGACTCCTCCACCTGCGGCAAGAGCGCCAAAAGCGGGTCCGTCAACGCCTGCGGCCAATGCGAAGCGCCCGCAACCGCGGCCAAAAGGGGCTGCCACACCGCCGGCCCCGCTGGATCAGCCAGCGCCGCAGCCAGGGCCTGATCCGCCCGCGGCTGATTCATCTCCAGCAAGGCCGCTGCGGCCTGGCGACGCTGCTCCCACGTCGAAGCCGGGTCCGTCAACTGCTCATACCACGGGGCCACCTGGGCCGGCAGTTGATCCACCTGCACCATCGCCGTCGCCGTCGGCGGGGGAACCGGCGCCGAACAGGACAGAAGCGGCAGACCCCACAGCACCAGGATTAACACATTCACGGGCCGATCCGACCTCCACCTCAGACGCCTTGCGCAGGCCCGGTCCATCGCCCCGCTGGCTGGTCCGGCCCCCCAGC
>DASVCG010000005.1:0-2999 GCA_036381755.1 Phycisphaeraceae bacterium
CCTCCCCGCGGTATCGGTTCAGCACCGTTTCAAGCCCTTCTATGTCGCCGTAGCGGTAAGCGTGGCAACGATCGCGGGCTGCTTGCAGGATGCCCTGCTGGCCCTCGAGCGTTTGCAGCCAGCCGTGATAGCCGCAGGAGACGATGTGCTCTCGGCCGGTGTAGGCGCGGGCGAGCTTGATCGCTGCCGCCATCGCTTCTCCGCCGGTCTTGAGGTAGCGCACCATCTGAGCGCCCGGCAGGATTTCCACCAGCTCACGGGCGACCTCGACCTCCAGCGGATGAGGCGCGCTGAAAACGATGCCGTTCTGAAGCTGGCGGGCGATAGCCTCCTGGACCGGCGGATAGCTGTAGCCCAGCGTGATCGGCCCCAGAGCGTTGCGGAAATCGATGTAGCGGTTGCCGTCCAGGTCCCAGAGGTAAGCGCCTTGGCCACGCACGTAGTAGGGCGGTTCGACGCCCCGCAGCCGCGCTGCCTTGGAATGCGTACCGGTGCCCAGCGGGATCAGACGCCGGGCTTCATCGAAGAGCCGCCAGCCGGCGCTGACGCGGTGATCCTGTTCCACGATTCGATCTCCTTTGCTTCAGGAGCTGAAGCACGCTGCGACGTCCCCAGCCCCAGCAGCCGCTGGGCGTTGAGGCACAACAACTGACGCTTGATGCGATCAGGCAGGTCGCCCCGCGCGATCTGCCAGTGTGTGGATTCCATCACGTGCAGCGGCCACAGCGAGCCGTACACGAGCTTGTCCGCAGGGCACTCATGCAGCCGCAGGGCCAAAACGTTTTCCGGCCCGCGCAGCCACGAAAGATCAGCAAACACGCCCGGGCATTGAGCCAGGCGCGACATCAGCGCCGCTGATGCCCCCTCTGGGCCAAACAGATCGAAGCCGCTAAGCAGGATTTTCTGATCACCCCACCGGCTGGTGAGAAAGACAGCCTCATCCACATCCAGCGAGGCAACCTTAAGCATCCACTGGTAGCGGTCGTCCACCAGCCGGCGAAACACCTGCACGATCAGGCCGCGTTCCTGGGCGAAATCCATCACCCACGCCACGCCCGGATCAAACAGGCGGTAGCCGTGATAGCTCGGCGTCAGGCGGATGCCGCGGAAGCGGTGCCGATGGTACGCCGCCTCCAGCCGGTGAAGCTGGCCCGGCATCGCGGGGTTGATCACCGGCCAGGGTTCCAGAGTGCGATGTGCCTCGAGCTGCTCCACCGCCTGCTCGTATCCATCGAGGTTGTTTTCCCAGAATAGCGCCTCAAACGGGCTGACGATCACCCGCTCCAGAAACAGGCCGCGAACCTTGTCGATCAGGTCATCGAGCGTGCTGCCCGGGATGCCGCGGAACGGGTAATGCCCCGTCCACGCGGCCACGTCGATGGTCGGGATCGGCACGGGTGCTGCGAATGGAGTCGTGTGCATCATCAAGCGGTCTGTCCTGTTGATCGCCAATCGTCTTGATCGCGTTTCGCCGGCCTAGCCGATCACGCTGGACTCAGCGCGCCAGCCTCGGACCGCTTGCGCCGGGGCAGCCGATCCAGCCAGGCGATGATGTCGTCCAGATCGAAAACAAAGCCGTAGACCAGCGCGACCATCCACAGCCCCAGTTGCTTGGCCAGCTCCTCGCGGGCGGTCTGGTGGTTTTCGATGGCGGTGGTCGCCTGCCGGATGATCGAGCACAGGATGCCGTGGCGGCGCATGTCCTCCATGCCGCCGGGCATCATCACGATGCAGCCATTGACGGTGAAGCCGGCGTAAATCAGGTGATTCACGCCGTCGGCCCGGCAGGCGGCAAAGAGCTGCGCCGAGGTGTCGACCACCCGCTCATCGTCCCGCGGTCGGGTCTGGGGCGCAAAATCGAGCTTCTCA
Source organism: Phycisphaeraceae bacterium (assembly GCA_036381755.1). Lineage (GTDB taxonomy): Bacteria > Planctomycetota > Phycisphaerae > Phycisphaerales > Phycisphaeraceae > DASVCG01. The sequence goes on from DASVCG010000005.1 coordinate 1,870, forward strand.
AAAGCGGCGCGAACATCCTTCAAGTTATGCTTGCCGACGAACACATGCTCCGTCCTGAACGCCCGCAGCCGAGCCAGCGACGGGTCGACCTCGATCTGCTGCGGCTCCTCCTCATGCGGGACCAGCGCCCTGGTCCGCTGATAGCCGGGCAGGTGCTGGTAATAACGGCCGGGGTACGCCACGTGGTAAAGCCTGGCGGATGATGCGCGGACCGCTTCCAAAAGCCGCGGCAGCACGGTGCGGGTGATGCCCACCATCCGCGGGATGCCCTCCACCGCCCGGTACCAGCCGGGGTATTGCTCGGGCGTGCAGCAGTCCCACGCGTGCATCAGCACAAACGCGGTGCGCTGCGGAGCAAGCTCGATCGGCGCGGTCTTCCAGCCGCCGTAGGTCGAGGCGGGCACGTCCGCGGCGCAGGCGGCGTCGAACTGCTGGTAGTAATGGGCCTGGATCAGGTTCGCGCTCATCGGGCTTGCCCCTGTCGGCGTGCCGCGGCCGGCTGACCTACCGGCGGTCCCAGTTATTCTCGGTGTCGAACACCGAGGTAATGTCGGCGTAGGGGTCGTTGGGATCGGTGATCGGCGTGGTGGTGACGTGACCATCGTTCCACGCGATGTTCAAGGCCATGCGGTGGCGCACTGCATCAAGGAAAAAGCCGCTGGCCGTCGCGTTGAAGTCGTACGCCGCGTAATGCCCCAGCACTTGGCCGGGCGAGTCGGTTGCGCGCGTATCGGTGTAGAGGATGGTTTCCGTGGGCTTAAGAACGTCCTGGACGCGATTGTACTTGAGGTAGCCGTTGATCCCCTCCTCGCGCACCCGGCTGCCGATGTTGTAGGCGTTGTAGCCTATGTGCGGGCGCGTGAACAGCCAGAAATCCGGGTCGGCATTGAGAGGGACTTGCGACATCAACCCAATCGGGCTCACCTCATCAAAGGATGGGCAGCCCAGGATCAGGGGAGAGCCCAGCACGCCCTGACCCCACAGGACGCCCGCCCAGGTCAGAGGGGGCGAGGAGGGGGTCAGCGGCGGATACCAGACCCATGTCGGCGCGTAATGGTCATCGTTTTGCTGGGTATAGACGAACATCGCCACCGCAAGCTGCTTCTGGTTGCTGGCGCACTGGATGGTCC
>DASVCG010000006.1:0-2404 GCA_036381755.1 Phycisphaeraceae bacterium
CCGTCGCTGAGCGGGCCATCGCCCTGGGCATGACCGTGCTGGCCTACGACCCCTTCATCGCCACCGATACAGCGATGGATGGCAAGGTGCGCATGGTCCGCCCGTTCACCGACCTTCTGCCCCAGGTGGATGTTGTGAGCTTCCACGTGCCGCTGACGGACGAGACCCGCGGGCTGCTCAACAGCCAGACGTTCAAGCTCTGCCGCAAGGGCGTGCTGGTCGTCAACGCGGCGCGCGGTGGCGTGGTGGATGAGGAGGCGCTCGTCGAGGCGATCGACTCTGGGATTTGCGGGGGCGCGGCGCTGGACGTGTACACCACCGAGCCGCCGCCTGCGGATTCCCCGCTGCGCCGGCATCCCAGGATTCTTTGCACCCCGCACCTGGGCGCTTCGACGGAGGAAGCCCAGCAGGCGGTGAGCGTGGACGCAGCGGCGGCGTGCCTGGCCTACCTGCGCGGCGAGGGCATCCGCGGGGCCGTCAACGCCGGGGGCGTCCGCGTTGACCTGGACCCCACTCAGCGTGCCTTCGTGGACCTGGCGGCGCGCATGGCGGAGCTGATCAGCCCCATGATCACCCGCGGCATCGCCAGCGTGACCATCGAGGTGGCCGGCACGCAACTGAGCCCCGCTGCGGGCACCATTGAGCGCACCGCCCTGGTGGGCCTGCTCAAGAGCCACCTGGACACCCCGCTGAACGTGATCAACATCGGCCACATCGCCCAGCAGCGGGGCATCCGCACGCGCACGGTGACGGTGGAGCAGGAAGCCGTGGAGGTGCCGCAGTTGACCATCGAGGTGCAGGGCCCGCCCGGCGCGGTGGACGCTTCCACTCCCGCTGCCGACCGCACCCGCCGAATCGTCGGCCGGGTTTACGACGACCACAAGCCCCGCGTGGTGGAGATCAACGGCTACCGCATGGACATGGTGCCCGCGGGGTCGATGCTGCTGGTGCAGAACGAGGACCGGCCGGGCATGATCGGCCTGGTGGGCAACGTGATGGGCGAGGCGCAGGTCAACATCGCCGACATGTCCATCAGCCGCCGACCCACCGACGGCAAGCACACGGCGCTGATGGTTCTCAAGCTCGATGCTGAGGCGTCCGACGCGGTGCTTGAGCAGCTCAAGGCCCGTCCCGGCATCATCAAGGTGGCCAAGGTCATGCTGCCGCCGGAGCCGAACGGAGATTAACTGGAAAGAATACACCACAGGCACATGGGGCATTGGCCGGTAGCAATGGCCGCTGCCTCCGGCCGCCCGGCCCGATGTTCGTTGCGGTCTGCCCTGTTGGGTTATCTGGAAGGCTCTTGAGCGTATGCCTGCGTTGCCTAAGCGTATCGGCGTGCTCACCGGCGGGGGCGACTGCCCCGGCCTCAACGCTGTCATCCGTGCCGTCACCAAAAGCGCCATCTGGCGCGGCGGGATCGAGGTGATCGGCATCGAGGACGGCTTCCTCGGCCTGATCGAAGATCGCTGCCGACGCCTCACCGACGTGGATGTCTCGGGCATCCTGGCCACGGGCGGGACGATCCTGGGCGCTAACAACAAGATCGATCCGGCCCGCTATCCCGTCGACCGCGACGGCAAGACCGAATTCGTGGACATGACCGACCGCTGCGTCGAGAACCTTCGCCGGCGGCGGATCGACGCGCTGGTGGTGATCGGCGGGGACGGGACGATGACCGTCGCTGCCAGCTTCGTCAAGCGGGGCGTCAACTGCATCGGCCTGCCCAAGACGATCGACAACGACCTCCACGGCACGGACGTGACCTTCGGCTTTGCCTCGGCGGTGGCGGTGGCCACCGATGCGCTGGACCGCGTGCACACCACCGCGGCCAGCCATCACCGCGTCATGGTCGTGGAGGTGATGGGCCGCAACGCCGGCTGGCTCGCGTTGCATGCGGGCATCGCCTCCGGCTCGGACATCATCCTCATACCTGAGTTGCCCTACGACCTGGAGGTGGTGTGCCAGAAGATCCGCCAGCGGTCGCAGCACGGCAAGCGGTACTCCATCGTCTGCGCCGCGGAGGGCGCCAGGCCCATAGGCGGGCAGCAGGTGGTGGACCGCTACGACCCGAACCTGCCCGAGCCGGTGCGGCTGGGCGGCGTGGGGCGGGTCATCGCCCACCAGATCGAGGGGCACACCGGCATCGAGACACGCTTCACCGTGCTGGGGTACACCCAGCGGGGCGGCAGCCCCGTGCCGCAGGACCGCGTCCTGGCCACGGAGTTCGGCTGCGCTGCGGTGGAGATGCTTCTGACGGGTCAGCATAACCGGCTGGTGGTCATGAAGGGGCGGACCCTGAGCCACATCGACATCCTCGAAGCCGCCGGCCGACAGCGACTGGTCCCCACCGATCACCCGCTGATCCACGCGGCCCGCTGCGTCGGCACCAGCTTCGGCGTCC
>DASVCG010000007.1:0-5124 GCA_036381755.1 Phycisphaeraceae bacterium
GCCGTCGACGCCGCGGTGGTAGTAGGTCAGGCCGTGCAGATCGAAATCCTCCACGAGGCGATCAAGGCCGACGGCCACGCGGCAGGCCCAGTCCATCGCCTCGGGCGTGGGTTTTTTGGCCAAGGGGTCGCTGGGGCTGTCACCGCTGATGTCGAAGATGCGCAGCGCCTCGTCGCGCTTGGCGCGGACCTGCTGGTCGGTGACGGCGTTGACGCGGGCCTCCAGGTCGTCCATCTCCAGGACTTCGACGTGCACGCCGAGCTGGCCGGTGTGCTGGGTGAAGTCGCTGTACATGTCGAGCATGCCCGGGTAGGTGTGTCCCAGGAAGCCGATGCGGCTGCGGGCCAGCGTGCGCTGCGCGCGGGCGGCGGCGAGCCACCGGGCGACCTCCTCCCAGGCGGCCCGGGCGGCGGGGTGCTGCGCGGTGACCTCATCGGCGACGGCGCCGGGGGTCTGCTGATCCAGGCCCAGCAGCCCGGTGACGGTATGGAAATCGATGCCGCAGCGCTCAAAGGCGCAGGCGATCTCCGGGACGCAGCAGGCCTGGCAATTGGCCAGCCATTCGCCCGTGCCGGTCTTAGCGTAGGCAAGCTGAGCGGTGGGCTGAAGGTTGAGGATGAGCACGGGGCGCTTGACGCGCTGGACCGCAGGGACCACCTGGCTGCTGGTGGCGTAGGTGGTGACGTAGCAGGCGACCAGGTCGACATTTTCCTGGATGAACCGATCGGCCGCGGCCAGTGCTGTGGGCTGATCATCGACCATGCCCACGTCCACGACAGCAGCGCCCTGCTGCGCCAGCTTCCGCCCGACGAACCGCCCGTAGCCGACCAGGCGCTCCTTCAGGCCGGGAAACTGCGGCCAGTACGCCGCCAGGCCGATGTAGAAGAGTCCAACTTTGCACGGCGTGGATTCGCTCATGGGACGTTCTCCTGGACCGGCCAGCCATGGGTCTGGGCTATGACATTCAGTGTTTCGTGCAGCGACGCCGTGAAGACGAATCGGCTGAAGGTGTCGTTGGCAAAGAAGCCGGCGCCCTGACAGCGTGTGCCGTAGCGCCGGTACAGCTCATGTTGGTACAGGAAATTCCGCCGATCGTCCAGATAGGTGCGGTAGCCGTACCAGGCGCGTCAAGGTGTCTTCGCTCACGATCGACAGCCACTTCGTCAAAGGCTGAATATGCTCGCTTCCGGTCGTGGATGAACTCCCGGCACCGCATGTCGTGGATCGCCCCCGCCCGCCGGGGAGCGATGCTGCATGGAGGAAAGGTGGGGCGTCTCGGCATTCTCTAGAGCAGCATGAAGGGCTTTAGGTTAGCGGGTGAGATTAAATTGATGTCAAAACAACCATTTTGACGATCTAAAACCCTTTTGGGGCCCCATTCGCCTATTTATTCGCTCATCTAGCCTTAGATTGCGGGCGGCAGAGGTTGCCATTGCCTGGCAAGGCAATAAAATATTTTGAACGCAAAATAATTAGCTTGGGTATTCCATGACTGCCGTGGCATCCAGACCATTGGTGGACGACGTTCTGACGGCGTTGCGCCGCATTATTCGCGCGATTGATCTGCACTCTTGCGCGCTGGTCCAGCGGTGCGGGCTGACCGGGCCGCAGCTTGTGCTGCTGCACGCGCTGGCCAAGCGTGGCGAGGTATCCGTCGGCGAGCTGGCGGAGGCGGTGAGCCTGGGGCAAGCGACGGTGACGGGCATTCTGGACCGCCTGGAGCGTCGCGGGCTGGCGGCCCGCCGCCGCAGCGAGGAGGACAAACGCCGCGTGCTGGTGCACCCGACGGAGGCGGGTTTGCGGCTGATCGCGCAGACGCCGCCGCTGTTGCAGGAATCGTTTGTCGAGCAGTTCAAGCGGCTGTCGGACTGGGAGCAGAACATGATCCTGGCCGCTTTGCAACGGCTCGTTGAGATGATGGAAGCCCGCTCGATCGACGCGACCCCCATGCTCGCCACGGGACCGATCGACGTGACGGCTGAGCAGGCGGGGCAGTATTTCCGCTCCCCCACTGCGCCGGGCTCGGAAGGGGGCAGCCAGACGCCAGAGCCGGCATCGGCATGACACGACGAGCTTGCGCGGGCGATTCGCTTTGCTGATAGCAATCCCGACCCGACGGGTTGACGGTGCGAGCTCGTTCATGGCGGCGTGTCATCCGCATGAAACACACAGCACCGGGTTATAGCATTCGATCAAGAGGAGTTGTCTTTCGTGTGCGGTATTTGTGGTGAACTCCTGACAGATGGCGAGCCCGCTAGCACGCGGGCGGTTCGCGCCATGACCGATCGTATGGTTCCGCGGGGCCCGGACGCCGGCGGGCTGTTCTGGCATCGCAACACGGCGCTGGGGCACCGCCGGCTCAAGATCATCGACCTGAGCGATGCCGCCCACCAGCCGATGGTCGACAGCGAGCTGGGCATGGCGCTGGTATTCAACGGCTGCATCTACAATTACCGTGAGCTTCGCCAGCAGCTCGAGGGCAAGGGCTACCGCTTTTTCTCGACCAGCGATACGGAGGTGATCATCAAGGCGTATCACGCCTGGGGTGATCGCTGCGTCGAGCGGTTCAACGGGATGTTCGCTTTTGCACTGTGGGAGCGCGACACCGGCCGGGTGTTCATCGCCCGCGACCGTCTCGGCATCAAGCCGCTTTATTACGCCCAGACGCCCAAGGGGATGCGATTCGCCTCATCGCTGCCGGCGCTGGTCGCCGCTGGCGGCGTGGACACCGAGATCGACCCCGTCGCGCTGCACCACTACATGACGTTTCACGCCGTCGTGCCCGCGCCATACACGATCCTCAAGGGCGTACGCAAGCTCCCGCCGGCGACGGTGATGACCGTCGAGCCCGACGGCACGCGCACGCAGCGCACCTATTGGGCCCCCAGCTTCAACCCCGATCCCGAAGAGGCCAAATACAGCCTGGAGGACTGGAAGCGCCGCCTGCTGGATGAGCTGAGGAAGGCGATCCATCGGCGGATGGTTGCGGACGTGCCGGTGGGCGTGCTGCTCTCGGGCGGGCTTGATTCGAGCCTGGTCGTGGGCATGCTCGCAGAGAGCGGCCAACAGGAACTGGAGACGTTTTCCGTCGGCTTTGAGAGCATCGACGATGAGGCGGGCGATGAGTTCATGTACTCGGACATCATTGCCAAGCGCTTCGCGACGCGGCATCACAAGATTCAGGTGGATGCGCACCGCACGCTGTCGAACCTGGAGGCGTGCATCCGCGCCATGAGCGAGCCGATGGTCAGCCATGACTGCATCGGCTTTTATCTTTTGAGCGAAGAGGTTTCCAAGCACGTCAGGGTTGTGCAAAGCGGGCAGGGAGCCGACGAGGTGTTCGCGGGGTATCACTGGTACCCGCCGATGATGCAAAGCCGCGACGCAGCGGCGGACTACGCGCGCGTCGTGTTCGATCGCAGCCACGCGGAGTTCGCCCGCGCGGTTCACCCGCGGTTCGTGCAGGACGACCACAGCCGCAAGCTCGTGGAGGAGCACTTCGCCCGCCCGGGCGCCGATGCGCCGATCGACAAGGCGCTGCGGTTCGACACGATGGTGCTGCTGGTGGACGACCCCGTCAAGCGGGTGGACAACATGACGATGGCCTGGGGGCTTGAGGCGCGGGTGCCGTTCCTCGATCACGAGCTGGTGGAGTTCGCTGCGCGGATCCCCGCCAAGTTCAAGGTGAAAAACGGGGGCAAGCACGTGCTCAAGGAGGCGGCGCGCGAGGTGATCCCCGCAGCGGTGATCGATCGGCCCAAGGGGTATTTCCCCGTGCCGGCGCTCAAGTATCTGCGCGGCGAGTACCTCGAGATGGTGCGCGACGTGCTCACGCAGCCGGCGGCACGCGACCGCGCGCTGTTCAACCGGGATTATCTCGACGAGCTGCTGGCTGCGCCCGAGTCGCACATCACGCCGCTTCAGGGCTCGAAGCTGTGGCAGGTGGCGCTTTTGGAACACTGGCTTCAAACGCACGGGCTATGAGCATTGAGCATGAGGACGATAGCGATGACACGTCGGCACAAGGCGGCCCATCGGCTGGATCGGGCGAGCGGGCCCTCGCTGCGGAACTGGCAGAAGCCCAAGGGGCCCGCCGCGAAGCAGATGCGGGACGATGCCGCTGTGGACATGGGCTGGGGGCGGCTGATCTTCGCGCACACGTTTCGATCGAACGAAGACCTGGTGCGCACGCTCTGCGACGAGCCCAAGGGGCATCGAGACGTCGCCTTCTATCTGCGCGACCCGCACGTGGTGCTGTCTTTGGCGCCGGACCGGTTGTTTCTCGATCCTTCACACACATACAGAATGTGGTCGCACCAATATCGTCCAGGCACCCGTCTGCCGCAGGGCTTTGTGATCCGCCGCATCCGAACCCGCAAGGACGCCGAGGAGGTCAACCGCATCTACACCGCCCGGCGCATGGTGACCTGCGATCCGGCGTTCATGCTCGAGCACAACGCGAGCCGGCTGAGCACCTATTTCATCGCGGTCTCCGAACACGACAACCACGTCGTCGGCGCTGTGACGGGCGTGGATCATGTCGAGGCCTTCAACGACCCGGAGCACGGCGCAAGCATGTGGTGCCTCGCCGTCGATCCGCAGTGCCAACTGCCCGGTGTGGGCGAGGGATTGGTGCGCCACCTGGTCGAGCACTACCTGGCGCGCGGCCGGGCCTATGTGGACCTGTCGGTCATGCACGACAACGAGCAAGCCATCTCGCTGTACGAAAAGCTTGGTTTCCAGCGCATCCCGGCGTTCTGCATCAAGCACAAGAACCCGATCAACGAGCCGCTGTTCATCGCGCCGCCGCCGGAGGCCAAGCTCAACCCGTACGCGCAGATCATCGTGGACGAGGCGCGTCGGCGGGGGATCGACGTGGAGGTGCTCGACGCGGAGGCGGCGTACTTCACGCTGCGGATGGGGGGGCGGTCGATCACCTGCCGGGAGTCGCTGACGGAGCTGACCTCGGCGGTCGCGATGAGCCGGTGCGACGACAAGCGCGTCACGCGCAGGCTGCTGCGGCGTGCCGGCCTGCGGGTCCCGGAGCAGCGGGAGGCGGGCGGCGACGAGGCGGACTTGGCGTTCCTGCGTGAGCGTGGGCGGCTGGTGGTGAAGCCGGCGCGG
>DASVCG010000008.1:0-2396 GCA_036381755.1 Phycisphaeraceae bacterium
CCTGGGCGCAGCAGCGGTCATCTATCAGATTCGTCATCCGCCACGCAAAACTTTTGCCGTGGCGCTGGCGCATGGCGATCCGACCGAACCCAGCGAGCTGGGCTACGCGTCCCAATCCGTCACCTTCACGCTCCCCGACGGCACGACCACCCCCGGCTGGATCATCGACGGCCGCTCGCACGACGGCCCCACGGTCATCATCGTGCACGGCTACGGCGACAGCCGCTACGGCGCGCTGAGCTGGCTGCCATTGGTCGCCCCCCACGCCCAGCGGGTGGTGCTGTTCGACCTGCCCGGCCAGGGCGAATCGCAGGCCAAAGCCTCCGGCGGCGGGCTGCGCGAGCCGGCGGACGTGCTGGCGGTGCTCGATCAGATCGACGCCCCCCAAGGCGCGGTACTCTTCGGCTATTCCATGGGCGCGGGCATCGCCATCGCCGCTGCTGCCCAGGCGGGCCAGCGCATCGTCGGCGTGATCGCTGACGGCCCCTACCGCGACTGGGACGAGCCCCTGCGATCCCATTTCCGCGCCAGGCGCTACCCGATCTTTCCCATCCTGCCCCTGGCGGGCCTGATTTTGCGATGGGTCGCGCGGGGGTTCGACCGCTTCGACCGCGCCGCCTACGCAGCGCAGGTGCGCGGGCCGCTTTTAGTACTGCACGGCAGCGAGGACGAGCTGTGCCCCATCGAATCCGCCCGCGCCATCGCCCTGACAGCCCCGCGCGGCAGGCTGGTGGAGTTCCCAGGCGGCCACCACCTGGACCTGGCGTCCATCGACGCCCCACGCTACCGTGCTGCGCTGGAAGCGTTCTTCCGGGAAATCCGCCAACCGTCCGCTTCCACGACTACACGCAACACCCCAACCCAGGAGGCCGCCAGCGGATGAGCATCGCCCAACGGATCGACCACACCACCCTCAAGCCCGAAGCCGACGAAGCCGCCATCGACCGCCTGGCTGACGAGGCCCTTGAGCACGGCTTCGCGTCAGCGTGCGTCAACGGCCGATTCGTGGCGCGCCTGGCCCAGCGACTGCGCGGCTCGCAGGTCAAGACGTGTGCCGTCGTGGGCTTCCCCCTGGGCGCGATGAAGCCGACGGTCAAGGCCATCGAGGCCACCGCTGCGTGCAAGGACAGTGCGGACGAGATCGACTTCGTCGCCCACCTGCCGCACCTGCTGGCAGCGGACCTGAACGCAGCCAGGCAGGAATTCCTGGAAATCACGCGGGCGGCGCGCTCCGTCAACCCCGCGGTCATCATCAAGGTGATCATCGAATCAGCGGTGCTGATGCACCAGGCCGACGAGGCCACGATCCGCAGGCGCATCGAGGCCGCGTGCCTGGCGGCGCGCGAGTCGGGTTGCGACTTCGTCAAGACCTCGACCGGCTTCCACCCCGCAGGCGGCGCGACCGTCGAGGCCGTCCGGCTCATCAAGTCCTACGCTGGGCCGTTGAAGGTCAAGGCCGCGGGCGGCATCCGCTCCTACACCGATGCTGTGCGCTTGATCGAGGCCGGGGCCGACCGGCTGGGCTGCTCCGCCGGCGTGGCGATCGTCCAGGGCCAGCACGCCGCTGACACAGCCTACTGAGCCGCCCCCGCCCAACCGCTACGCCAAAGCGCCAGGCGACGCATCGCGGAAATCGCGGAAGATAGCGCTTAGCTCACCGCGGAGCCCGGCGGAACGGGCTTGTCCGGGGTGAGGATCACGACGTCCTGGACCTGATCGTCCTGGGCGACGCTGGCGGCCAGGAGCATGCCGTTGGACTCCTCGCCGCGGATTTTGCGCGGCGCGAGGTTGGCCACCACGATGATCTGCCGGCCCACCAGCGAAGCCGGGTCGTAGTGCTGCCGAATCCCCGCACAGATCTGCCGCTGCTGGCCGCCCAGGTCGATCTGGAGCTTGAGCAGCCGATCCGCGTTGGGGTGCGGCTGGGCCTCCAGGATCGTCGCTACGCGCAGATCCAATTTGGCGAAATCGTCATACGTAATGATCGGCTTGGCTTCCATCAGCAAAGTCTCCCAGGCTTGAACGTTGGCCGCCTGTTGGACGCCAAAGGATAACGCATCCGTCGGCCCGCGTCTTAAGCGTTGCCGCAAGCCGGCTGGATCGGCCCCGGCCACGCCCCTTACAATGCCTTGTTTGTGCCCCGCCTTCGCAGCGGACCGGGGCCCGCTGGCGAACTTCCCCCCGCGGGAGCCCCACGGCCAACCCCACGGGAGCCCCACGCTTGGCGCGACGCTTCCTGGTCTTGCGAAAACAGCCCGCTCAGCCCCGCTCCAAGTGGCGGCGGCGGCTGTCGCTGGTCCTGCTGATCCTGCTCATGCTGGTCGCTGCGGGCATCTACCTGACGCGACCCAGGCAATTGACCGCCATCGCCGACACGGCCCTGGAGTGGTTCACAG
>DASVCG010000009.1:0-14312 GCA_036381755.1 Phycisphaeraceae bacterium
AGCCGCGCCCCCGTTGGGGGCGGGCTGTTAGCCCCCTGCCCCCTACCCTCTGCCGTCTGCCCCCTATTCTTGGTGGGCCTGGTCGATCCATCCTCCGCCGAGGACTTCCTCCCCGTCGTAGCAGACCACCGCCTGGCCGGGGGTGACCGCGGAGAGCGGCTCATCGAAGCGGACCTCCAGCGTGTCCGGGCCGGTCGCGCGAACCCGGGCGGGTGAAGGTCGGCTGTTGTAGCGCACCTTCGCCTGGCAAGGCCGCCAATGGTCGGGCGGGTCGATGAGCCAGTTGGCCCCGCTGGCGGTGCAGCCGTGAGCGAGCAGGTCCTCTCGGGAGCCGACGGTCACGGTGTTGGCGGCTGGATCGCGGTGGACGACGTAGATGGGGTAGCCCATCGCCACGCCGACGCCGCGGCGCTGGCCGATGGTGAAATGCTGGTGGCCGGCGTGTCGGCCGACGACTCTGCCGCGCGTGTCGAGGATATCGCCCGGTCGGACCTGATCGGGGCTGCGCCGCTGAACCAGCCGGGCGTAGTCGTTGTCGGGCACGAAGCAGATTTCCTGGCTGTCGGGCTTGTCGAACACGGGCAGGCCGCGGTCCTGGGCGATTTGGCGCACCTCCTGCTTGCGCAGCGAGCCGATGGGCAGCAGCATGCGGTCGATGCGCTGCCGGGGGCTGCCAAAGAGGACGTAGGACTGGTCCTTGGCGTGATCGACGCCGCGCATCAGCCGGGCGCGGCCGCCCGTGCGGTCGATCCGGGCGTAGTGCCCGGTGGCGACGTAATCCGCATCGATGGACTGGGCGTACTCGTCGAGCCGGCCGAACTTGAGCCAGTCGTTGCAGCGGATGCACGGATTGGGCGTGCGGCCGGCGTTGTACTCGCTGACGAAATAGTCGATGACGCGGCCGAAATCCCGCTTGAAGTTGAGCACATAAAAGGGGATGCCCAGCATCGCGGCGACGAGCCGGGCGTCGGAGGCGTCATTGAGCGAGCAGCAGCCCTGGTGGTGGGCCTTGGGCTGAGGGGCCTGCTTGCCATTCGGACGCGGGCGGGGGTTCGGGCAGGCGCGTGGGGCCATGTTGTCATAACCCTCCGCTGTCTCTACCGAATCCTCGCTGCCCAGGCGCATGAAGCAGCCCACGACCTCGTAGCCTGCCTCCAGCAGCAAGGCCGCGGCGACGGAGCTGTCCACCCCGCCGGACATCGCCAGCAGCACCTTTTGACCTTTTCCCAGCCCCATTTGGGATAATTGTAGCCGATCCTCCCTCGCCGGAACGGTTATCATGTCGCAAGCCGTCCAGGCCGGTCGAGCCGCGGGCGGCGGGTCGGGCATGCCGGAGGGACGCCCGGCCCAGGGCCTCAAGGCCGCCCCGGATCGGAGTTGTGGGACCGGATTCCACAGCCGTCCGGTGAACGCATCAGAGCCCCCTTTCAAGGAGCCAATCATGACAGTCAGGGGACCGGTTCGAACCACGATCAGCCTGTGCGCTACATCGCTGATGATCGCAGCAGTGATGCTGCTGGCGATGCCTCTCCGCGCCCACGCCCAGGCGGGCATCAACGAGGCGCTGAGCCAGGCCTCGGGCTCAGCCCAGGTGGTGGTGGTGATCCCCAGCCTGGCCAAGCTGAGCCAGGACATCGCCCTGTTCAAGCAGGCCGCCGGCCTCCCCATCGATGAGATGGACGACGCGTTGGGCTCGCTGAAGCGTGAGACCGGCATGGTCAACGGCATCAACGACCAGGGGTCGCTGCTGGTGGTGCTCCAAGGCGTTGATGAGGCGATCCGCACCGAAAGCGAACCGACGGTGGTGCTGCTGGTGCCGGTGAGCGACTACGCCGCGTTCCTGGGCAACTTCGGCGCTCAGTCGATTGAACCGGTCGTCAGCCTGACGATGCCCGACGGGCAGGCGGGCTTCGCCAAGCAGCTTGGCAACCACGCGGTGATGAGCGACTCGCGGCAGGCGGTGGAGGCGTACCAGCCCACGGGCGACGCCGCGGCGATCATGAACAAGATCGGCGCCGCCGGCCGACGCTACGCCGCCCAGGCGCACGCCGCGGTCTATATCGACCTGGAAAGCCTGGCCCCGGCGCTGCTGCCCAAGCTGGACGAGGAGATGCGGTCCATGACCGAGGACCTGGCCGCCATGGGCGAGTTCCAGGCCGATGGAGCCGCGGACCCGATGCAGGCCCAACAGGCCATGATGCAGGCGTACATCGACGGCGCCAAGGCGGTGCTCAACAGCTCGGTGGCGGCGCTGGCGGCCCTGGAGCTGGAGGACCAGGGCCTGGGCCTGACCCAAACGCTCAGCTACAAGCCCGACTCGGTGCTGGCCAAGGTCTTCATCGGCGGCCAATCCCAGGCCCGCCAGGAACTGACCCGCCTGCCCGATCAACCCTTCATCCTTGCCGGCGCGGTGGACACCAACGCCCTGGCGATCGGGTACGTGGTGGAATCCCTCTTGGCAGCGCTGCCTGAGCAGGAGCAGGACAACCCCGTCCTGAAGCTTTACCTCCAGAGCCTGCCGATGCTTCAGCAGACCCGCGGCGTCGCCAGCGCCTGGTACGCCCCCACCGACGCGGGCATGATGGGCGGCAGCCTGTTCAAGGCCCTGACCCTCTACCGCGTGGACGACCCGGCCCAATACCTCCAGGTCAACAAGCAATACCTCACCAGCCTCAACGAGCAGCTCATTCAGGCGGCGCCGGGCGCTGATCCGGCTCAGACGGCCCCGGCCATGTCCTTCACCACCACCTACACGGAAAACGCCCTCCAGATCGACGGCGTGTCGGTGGACCAGTACAGCGTGCAGATGAACCTGCCCATGGAGGCGATGCCGCAGGAGATGCCCCCGCCCATGCAGATGCTGATGACGAGCATGAGCAGCTACAGCGGCTACATCGCGGCCCAGGGCGACCACGTCATCATGACCATGTCGACCGACCCGCTCCTGGTGAAAGAGGCGATCAAGACGGTGAAGGAGCCCAGCGGGATCGGCGCTGCGGGCGCCATCAGCCAGATCCGCCAGCAGGCCCTGCCGCCCAACGCAGCGGTGGAGATGTACGTGAGCCTGCAAGGCATCGCCCAGGCGGCCAACCTGTTCCTGGTGGCCTTCACAGGCGGTCAGCCCATCGACGTGCCCGCGGACGTGCCGCCGATGGTGATGGGCCTGGGCATCGAGGCCCAAAGCGTGGCTGGGCGGGTCTACTTCCCCACCCGCACGATCCGCTTCATCACCGATCAGGTGCAGCACTTCCAGAACCGGATGATGCAGCAGATGGGGCCGGAGATGGGGCCGCAGGGCGCCCCGCCCCCGCCCTACTATTGATCAGTTGACCAGCCCCCGCGGGTTGCCAGCAAGCCTGACGCCCGCGAGCAGGCCCTTGATCTCTACAGCGGAGCCGGGTTAGCGCCCAGCTTCGCTTTTACGACCGCACCGACGCAGGCGACGCCGACCGCTGCGGCGGAGCCTGGGCTTGCGATCGACCACCGAGGCCCATCATGGCTCCCCGCGTCATCATCCTGGCGGTGGTTGTGTACGGCCTTTCCCTGCTGGGCGCGATCATCGCCGGCTCAAGCCCCGGTGCGCCAGCCCTTTTGCCTGACCCTCCCCAGGACTTTCCCACCGCTGACACGCCTGAATCGCCCGACGCTGACCGCCCCGCCCTGCCCCAACTGGTGGGCATGAGCCTGAGCTTCTGGCACACCCAGCCGATCGAGCCCTACCTGGACGCGGTGGACCGGATCGCCGAGATGGGCTTCAACACCGTGCAGGTCGCCACGCCGATCTTCCAGACCAACGGCGCTTCCGAGCAGGTTCAGCGGAACATCGGCCCCGGCGGGGGGCCATCCAACGAAGACCTGCTCACGCTCTTGCATCACATCAAGTCGCGCGGCCTGATCGCGGTGCTGATGCCCCAGATCAACTTCACCGCTCCGCGGGGCAACGAGTGGCGAGGCAAGATTCAGCCCGAACGCTGGCAGCCCTGGTGGGACAGCTACCAGGCGGTGATCGATGAATACCTCGACCTGGCGGCCCAGGCGCAGGTGGATGTGCTGTGCATCGGCTGCGAGCTGGTGTCCACGCAGACGCCCGATCACGCTGACCGCTGGCGTCGCCTGATCCGCCACGCCCGTCAGCGGTTCGATGGCGCGCTAGCCTACTCCGCCACGTGGGATACGTTCCACAACGTGGGCTTCTGGAGCGAGCTGGATGTGATCGGCGTCAGCGCCTACTGGGATTTGACCCAGGACGCTGACGACCCCGACGCGCCCACCGCGGCTGAGCTGCGCGATGCGTGGGTCAAAATCCGCCAGGACCGCCTGCTGCCCTACGCCCAGAGCCAGAACCGCCCGCTGCTGCTGACCGAGGTGGGTTATCTGAGCCTGCCCTGGACGCTGCGCGACCCGTGGAACTACGTGACCCAGGATGACACCCCCGCGGATCATCAAATTCAGGCCAGGGCGTACCGCGCGTTCCTGGAAGCCTGGCGCGGCTGGCTGCTGCCCCCGCAAGCAGCGGCTTCAAGCGATCAGGCTGCGCTGCAAACCGTCTCCACCCCCGCGGTAAGGTGGGAGCTGCCCGACCCCCGCGTCGCCGGCGCGATCTTCTACCTCTGGGACCCCTACCAGCATGGCGGCCCGCGCGACACCGGCTACGGCATCCGCGGCAAACCTGCCTACAACCTCGTTCAACAATGGCTGCAAGGCGAATAGACGGGGGATTGATGACTTGTGAGTTGTGACTTCTGATTCCTGCCCCCTGCCGTCTGCCCCCTGCCCTCTATTGACTGACCGAGCATCACCGCGTGCCCCATCGGCGGCGAAGCGCCTGCGTGAGGCTGCGGGCGCGCCTGGCGTTGAGCGCGAAAGCCAAAGCGCTCTTGAACAGCCAGGTGGCGGCGCTCCAGGCCCACGCGAGCCATGAAGCCCGCACCGGCTCGCAGGCGTAGCCCCACCGCTGCATGGTCGGGCCGGCCAGCCGCTGACAGATTGCCTGCTCGATCGCGGTCAACCCGCCTTGACGCCACCGCTGAGCGGCGCTGGGGTCGATGCCTTTGCTCGCGGGCTCATCGGGACGGTGCGAGGAGCCCACGCGCGGCACGTGCAGCATCGCCGGCTCGAACGCCAGCCCCAGTCGCTCGCACAGCCGCTGCACCTGCGCCTCCGGGTCCGCCACCAGATCCTCAAACCGCAGCAGCGTGACGCGCGGGTGATCGGCCAATCTTTCCGCGGCGCGCATCCCGCCCCGCCACAGCAGGCTCATGGTGATCGGGTGATACCCCGCCCAGGTGCGCAGCGCGTTCCACCGGGGCGTGCGGCGAGCCCCCAGTAAACGCCGCTTCCAGCGGTGCTTCTGCGAAAGCATCACGTCGCGCGGGTCGCGCACCAGCACCACCGCCTGCGCATCGGGGTAGAGCTGGAGCAATTCGTCCAGGTAATACAGATTGCGTGGCGTCTGATCGCAGCCGATCGCCTTGCCGTGGCGTTGACTCTCATGCGCCAGCACCGCGGCGAACACCGCGGGCGGCGTCAGATCGCCCTCGATGCCTTCGATGATCCGCGCCGCTTCGTCGAGATATTGATCCGGATCGCCCGGCGTGTAGTAGCCGTCGCGCTGCGTGGTCAGGAGCGTCGCGGCCATGCGCACCGCCCGGTCGCGCGACATGCTGAGCGGGGGCAGCGTCGGCTGCCAGCGCTGCTCGAAGAAGTGCAGCTCGTTGAACGTGAACACGCGCGAGTGGCCGCCCAGCACGCGGCCCATCATCGTCGTGCCGCTGCGGCTGTTGCCCACCACGAAGATGATCGAGGCAGGCCCGCTCACGCCAGGCCCCTCCGCCTCTGCGCCAAGACCGACTCGAAAATGCCTGTCAGCTTCGCCAGGTGCTGCTGGGGGTGATAGACCTGCTCGACCTTTTGCCTGGCGGCCTTGCCTAGTTGCTGGGCCAGTGCCGCGTCATCGAGCAACAGGGCCAGCTTGTCGCGCCAGGCGGCGCGATCGCCCGGCGGCGCCAGCAGGCCGTCGCGGCCGTCATCGATCAGCTCCGCCACGCCGCCCAGGTTCGAGCCGATCACCGGCTTGCCCATCGCCATCGCCTCCAGCACCGCGTTGGGCAGGTTTTCATACCAGAGCACCGGCGCTGCGACGCACCGCGCGCCGCGCACCAGCTCCTGGTAGGCCCGGCCCTTCTGGAAGCCGACGAACTCCACGCCCGTGATCCTTTCGCGCTCCACCTTGGCGCGCAGGCGGTCCTCCTCATCGCCCAGCGAGTAGCCCGCGATCACCAGCCTCGCGCCGGGCCGCCCCAGAAGCGCGAACGCGTCGATCAGCACCTCCACGCCCTTGAACGGCTCGATAGCGCCGGCGTAGAGCACGTAATCGCCCGGCTCGTAGCGCGGCGTGTAGGCGCCTGCGTCGATGAAGGTGGACAGGTGCGCGACGCGGCGGGGGTCGAACCCGCCCTCGATCATCTTCTGCTGCACGATCCGCGAGGGCGTCACGAACAGCGACACCTTGTCGCGCGTGCCGCGGAGCACGTCCAGGTACATCGACGCCACGCGCGCCGCTGACACGCTCAGCGAGCCCTTGAGGCAGCGGTGCATCAGCCCGCGGTAGTACCGCCCGCCCGACACGCACTCCTCGCAGATGCACCCCTGGCGGAACAGCTTGTAGTTGGCGCAGACGAACTGGAAATCGCTCAGGCGGTACACCACCGGCACGCCCGCCTCGTGGCACACGTCCACCACCGCGGGATACAGCGTGTTCACCGCCTGGAGCACGTAGGCCGCCTCGATCCGCTCCTCGCGCAATAGCGCGCGGAGCTTGCCCGCTGCTTCGCGGTTGTAGAGCGTCTTGCCCAGAACGCGCAGCTTCTGCATCGGCGTGAGCCGGGCGTCCTTGTAAAAGACGCTGCCCGCGCCCAAAGGAGGCGGGGGGAAATAGCGGCGATAAGGCGTGGGCTCGTTCTGCTCGTAATCGAAGGAAAAAGGCGCAACGGCGTGCCCGGCGTCGCGCAAAAGCCGCTCCACGCCCATCAGGTAGCGCTCCGGCCCGCCGGTGACGAAGTAGCGGTAGTTGATCAGCACGATCCTCACCGCGCTTCATCTCCCGCGACGCCGGCTTGGCCCAGCCCGGCCGCGTCCAGCTCGCGCATCGCCTGGTCGAACAGCGGCTGAATCAGCGGGTGCAGCCGCAGCGCCGGCCTGGGCGGGTTGACGCGCAGCACCTGCTCGCCATAGGCCAGCACCGATTCCTGAATCGACAACTCGCAAAAGCGGAGGATCGCCTCCAGCGTCAGCCGGGGCTGGCGCGTGAGCTGCTCATAGCTGACCGCCTGCACGCACGCGGGGTACTTCTCCGCCAGACGCAGGCCCTGGCGCATCACCAGGGCCCATTCCAGCGCAGCACGGTCGGTCTGATCCTCAATCGCGTGGAGCTGCTCGACCCGATCCGCCAGCATCGGCTCGTCCGCGGCCAGCTCATCCACCAGCAAGTGCCACTTTCGGCTGTTGACGCCCCACCAGTCGACGGTCAGACCGCTTCGCTGCCGCCCGTGCGTTTGCGACCAGCGATGGACAGACGTGCAGGCGTCGTGGCCGTTGCGGGTCAGCAGGATAAAGCGGGCGTCGGGGAAGATGGCGCGGAGGAAGTGGAAGCGGAAGGTCAGCTCAGCGTTCTTGTCGATGATGCGCCGCCGGGCGGTGGCCGCCAGCACCGCGCCATAGAGTCGGTGGAATCGCTGCTGAACCGCGGCGTCGGCGTGCGAGGCGTCCAGGCGGATCGTGCCGGGCTTGCGGCTGTAGCTGCCGATCACGTCCCCGCCGGGGTAGGCTGAATGCCACAGCGCCTTAGGCTCGTTGAGGTAGGCCACGTCGTCATGCCGGCTGAGGATATCGCCCAGCACCGTCGTGCCCGTGCGGCCGGTGCTCATGATGTAAACCGGCGCGCACACGGGGCGCAGGCGAGGCAGCCGCACAGCCAGGGCGTGGGCCGCGAACGTCAGCGGGTTGATCCAGCGGTGCGACTGGAGCAGCGCCCGGCCCTGGAAGAGCGTGCACACCGCCCGCTTGACTCGGGCCGGGCGCGGTGGAGTCGCAGGCGGATCGGTCGCGGCAAGGACAGGCATGGGCAGTCGGATCGGCTAATGGTTCAGGCGGCGTGGCGCCCTATCCATCGCGTGCCGCCGGGGGCAGAGCATACCGGGCCGGCGCGGGCCTGGCAATCGTCGCGGCCCCGACCAGCGGGATTGCCCGCGATGCTCTCCCGCTTTACGATCAGGGTCGTTCCCGGCCCGGTCCGCCGCGGCCTTAAACCGTCAAACAAAGCCGACGCCCACGCATGAGCAGCCCCGCCTCCCCCGATCTTGCCCAGCGGATCCGCCAGGCCAACATCCGCCTGCATGACCGCAAGGCGCAGGAGTTCGACCGCGAGGAAGTGCACATGCATAAGCCGCGTCTTCAGCGGCGCACGGACGAGCTGGCCGCGTTCGTGCTGGAGCGTGTGCGGTCGCCTCGGCCGAGGCTGCTGGACCTGGGCTGCGGCACGGGCAACTGGTCGCTGCGCTTCGCGCCGCACGGCTACGACATCACAGGCCTGGACATCTCCGCGGGGATGCTGGAGGTCTACCGCCGCAAGCTCGCCGGCCGGGCGCGCACGGTGCACAGCGACGTGGACGCCTTCCTCGCACAAAATGAGGACCGCTTCGACGTGATCGCCTTCAGCGCCGTGCTGCACCACCTGCCCGATTACGCCGCCACGCTGACCCGCGCCGCGGCGAGGCTCACCCCCGGCGGGCTGCTGGTCATCCACCACGAGCACCGCCACGCCCGCGACGTCGGCCGCGCCACGCGATTCATCGAGCACCTGGACATCCGCCTCTACGGCATCGCGTACAAGTGGCGGCATCACCGCGCCGACTTCCTCCCCGCGATCCGGCGGAAGCTCGGCCTGACGCCCCGCCATCAGCCCGCGGGCCAGAACACGGGCGACGACATCCGCTACGCGGACTACCACGTCTTCGCCGGCGGGGTGAGCGAGCAGCAAGTCATCGCCACGCTTGAAGCGCAGGGCCTGCGCATCGTCCGCCACGACACCTATCAGCAGCTCCGCCTAGGCGCGCTCAACGCCCTGGCCAACCTGTCCCGGCTGCACGGCCTGTTCTCGCTGGTCGCCGCTGCTGAGGCCTGAATCGCCCTGGGCCTTTGGATCGCGTGCCGCTTCCGCTGCGCGCTCGTAAGCCGCCAGGCTCAGCGCCAGCGCCGGCAGCAGCCAGTAATAAAAGCCGAAGATGCGGAACTCCAGCACGCGGACGAACAGCATCATCGCCGGGGCCTGGAGCAGCACCAGCACCGCTGCCGCCGCTGCCCAGCGCGTCGTGGGGTCGCGGCTCCGCTGCACCAGCTCCATGCAGGCGCGGATCAGCCGAATCATCAGCCAAACCAGCGCAGCGATGCCCAGCATGCCGTAATAACACAAGAGCGCCACCCAGTACACGTCCTCGAAACCGCGCTTGGTGAGCGTCTTGTAGAGCCGCGAGGGCACGACGGCGTTGAGTCGATCGATCGTGGTGGCTTCATCAGGCCCCAGCCCCAAAAGCGGTGCGGCGCGCAGGGCGGTGGGCGCGGTGCCCAATAGGGAGCCCAGCCGCTGGCGCTTGGCGCGCTCGATGTAATCCCTGCTTAAGAAGCCGGTGAGGTTGCCCAAAGCGGATCGATGGACCTGGCGGGGGTGGAGGTAAGTCTGCGCCGCGGCCCATGCGCCCACCCCCACTAGTAGCGCCGCAGCCAGCACCGGCGCAGCCAGCGCCACAGCCGGGCGCAACCCGCCCCGCTGCCACAGAAACAGCACGATCGTCAGCCCCGACACCAGCACCGCGGCGCGCGAATACGATAGCGCGATGCCCACCAGCAGCGGCAAGGCCAGCAGCACCCGCCACCACCGCCCCTCCCTCCATCGCGCCAGCCCGACAGCCAGAACGATCAGCAGGAACAAGGCAAAGTAGAGCGTGTCGCCGAACGTGCCGAACACCGCGCCCATCTCGCGTCCCCGCCGGAGCATGACCGACCGGCGCGACATGCCCGCGACGCTCAGGTCCACCGCCCGGGGCATCATCCACGCCTTGACCGCCTCTCCGCCGATCCACTGCGCCAGCCCCGCGGCCAGTTGAATCCCCCCCGCAACCAGCACGCACCCGAGCACCACGCGCACCTGCCGCGGCGTCAGGTCCAGGTTCACCACCAGATAGAACAGCGCCACATACCGCAGCAGCGACCGCACGTTGAGCAGGCTGCCCATCACCGGCGGCTGATTCACCATCATCGTCAGCACCACCACCAGCGCGAAAGCCATCAGCGGCAGATCCGCCGGCGTCCGCCGCCAGCCCAGCCCGCGCCGCCACCGCCAGCCCAGCGCCGCGATCAGGCCCCAGTCGATCGCCAGCTCCGCGGCGAACTGGCCGGCAAAGACCGCCGCATCCGGCAAGGGCAATAGCTTCAGGATCAGCGACTCGAACGTGGTCAGCACCACCAGCGCCAGCACCAGCCACAGCGGGCGGTGCATCACCATCCACGCCTCCGCCGCTGCTGCCAGCAACACGCCCAACCCCACCGGCGCGAGCGCCAGCTTCGGCTCCACCCACGCCGCGATCACCGCCAAGCCCATCGCCACTGCCGCCAGCACGCCAAGCCTGGCCCGCAGCGACGGGGGCGAATCATCCAACATGACGCGGGTCGTTGTCATAAGCAGCGGCTACTGATTCCAATGGTGCAGATCCCGGCCCAATAGATCAGCCAGCTCCGCGTTCGGCTGAGCAAAATAGGCGATGAGCCTGCGGCGCGTCTGCGGGTCCATGGGCGGGGGCGTAAACGGCGCTGCGTTCCAGGCGCGCAGGGCGTGCTTGACTTGCTTGCCCACGCTGCGCGGCAGCACCGCGCGCGCCAGCCGCTTCCACCCACGCTCACGCGCCATCAGCCGCGACACCCCCGCCCACCGCGGTGCCGCAGCCGTATTCGACCGGCGCGTCACGTCCGGCACAAAATCGGCACCCACCCCCAAAAACTCAAACACTTGCCGGCAAAGCCCCGCTGCGTCGGCCTTGAGGTCCTCCACCAGAAACACCCGCACCTGCTGTGGATCAAATCGCGCGTACACCTGCCGCAGATGCTTCGCGTATAGCCCGCGCTCCAGGTACGCCGTGTTGCGCCGCCTCACCCAGTCGCCCTGGCTGAAACGATCCGCCCCGGCCTCCAGCGCATCCTCGAACCGGTCGATGTCCTCCCAGCCCATCTGCCGGGCGAACCAATAAGCCGAATACGCCCGGTCCACGGGATGGCGCAGCAGAAACACCAATTTGACATTCGGGTTGTGCCGCTTGAGCCGGTCCACCGCTTCGGGCAGATCCAGCACGCCCGCGCTTTTGGCGATCAAGAGCTGATCGGCGTCAGCATGGGCGTACCGCTCCACAGCCACCGCATCGAAACCGCGGGCGTATTCCTCATCGTTGACAAAATACGTCAGCTCGCGCCCGTTATGCACGCAAAGCCGCGGGTGTTGGGCGAGGTAATTCACCAGCGAGGTGGTGCCGGCCTTCTGCGCCCCGCCGATCATGGCGTGCAAGGGCTTCATCATGCCCGGCCTCCCTGGGGATGCACCGGCGCAAGCTGCCACGACCAATCCTCCAGGCCCAGCAGTTGCGCCAGCGCCGCGGGCTCCGAGGCGTAGTAATGCTCCAGGAAAGCGCGTGTTTCGTCGGGGATCTGCACGGGCCCGCGCTGGGCCCGGTTGAGGGTCAGCAGCATCGGCTGAATCGCCCGCCGCGCGGCCCGCAGCGGCGCGCGGAGCATCGGCCGATCGTGCACCAGCGGCTTGAGCGTCCAGATCAAGCCCTGATAAGCGCGCTGAACCGCGGGGAAGCGCAGCGAGCGCGACTCATTATGCACGCGGAAGTCGTAGCCCTCGTAAAAGCCCGCGTCGAGCCCCGCCATGCCGCAGATCGCGCGCAGCACCGCAGCGGGGTCCTCTTCCAGATGCGCGTGATTCACGATCAAAAGATCGCGCGGGCCGAACGCCTCCAGCCACGCGGGCAGGTAGCGGCTGTACCGCCCCTGCTCCAAGGCGCGCATCGCTTGAGGAGGAGGCGAACCGTTGGCTGAATCTGATGAGTCTTCGCACTTCGCCTGATGCTCGACGTACTGGGCGAAGCTCATGGCCGGGTCGAGTCGGCCGTCCTGCTGGGCGAAGCGATACCACGACACAAGCCGGGCGATCGGCTCGCGCAGGACGATGACGATGCGCGCCGCGGGCAACGCCTGGCGGATCCGCCCTGCTGCGTCGGGGTCGAAAAGGTAGTCCGGCGTGGCCTCCAGCCGCGCAGCATCCGCGGAGCACTTCGGGAAAAACGCCTCGTATCGCTCCAGCCCCTGCGCGTAGCTGTGCAGGCGGGGCAGGTCCGGATCATCGCCCAGGAAGAACCGCGTTTCCTTGATGGTCGATCGGCAAACGCGTGGATGGGCCGCCAGGTAGTGGAACAGGCTCGTGGTGGCGGCACGGGTGACGCCGGCGATGATCAGGTGGCTGGCTGGGGCGGATCGGGTCTTCATGGCTGAGGCTCGATCGCGGAGCCGGCTAGCGTGCTGGCCGCCCGGGCAGGCCCTGCCCGCAGCAGCAGGGCGAGGTTGATCACCGCCACGCACGACGCTGCCAGCGCCGCCAGCGCCACGCCCGTCAACCCCCACCAGCGGAACATCACCCACGCCAGCAGGATGTTGGTTGCGCCCGCGAGCGTCATGTTATAGAGCACCGCGCCGAATCGCTTGCGGGCGTAAAGGGCCGAGCTGAGCACGGGGATCATGCAATAAAAGATGATGGCCGGCCCCAGGATCATCAGCACGCCGCTGGTCGCGGCCACCGCCTCAGCGTCGAATCGGCCGTGGCCGTAGAGCAGGTCGATGATCGGCCGATGCAGCAGCGTCACGCCCGCGGCGATGGGCAGGCTCACCGCCAGGCTGTAGAGCACCCTGCGGCCCAGCAGCCGCCCGAACCGCTGCTGATCGCCGGCCAGGTCGTGCCGGGTCAACCGCGGCTGGCCCGTCAAGGCGATGGAGACGCCCACCAGGTTCTGCACCGCGCCCAGCAGGTGGTAGGCCAGGTAATAGGCCGTCACCCCGCCGGGGCCGGCCAGCGAGGCGATCGACCGCTCCGCCATGCGCGAGCCCTGACGCACGCCAAAGCCCAGCAGCGGGTAGGCGATCGTGCCCCGCAGTTCACGCATCGCCCGGCGATCGGGCCAGCGCCGCAGGTCCAGCCGCAGGCCCATCTCCTTTCGTGCCCGCATGAGCAGCAGCACGAAAAAGCAGCCGTAGCCCAGGCTCAGGCCCCCGGCAATCCAGCGGGCGACGTGCTCCAGCGGCCAGGTCGCCAGGATGATCAGCACCACCACCAGCGGCGCCACGGTGTTGCGCGTGGCGGTGATGGTGAACCGATGTCGACAGTTGAGCGTCACCTCCAGCACCGCTGAGCCCAGCGCGAATATCGCCACCGGCGCGCAAAACCGCAGCAGGTGCTGGGCCTCCCGAAGGCTATCCGGATCCAGCCCCGGCCCCAGCAGCCGCATCAACGGCCCAGCCCATACAACCGCGGCCAGCGTCAGCATCAGGCCGATCAGCAAAAACAGGTTCAGCACCCGCTGGGCCAGGTCGCGCAAAGCCTGCTCCCCCTGACGCTCATCCACACGGACAAAGACGGTCAGCAGGCTGAACTTGGTCGCCTCGCGGCCCACGTTGGCTAGGAGCCGCGGCATCGACAAGGCCAGGATCAGCGCATCGGTGAGGCCGCGTGCGCCCAGCCGGCTGGCGATGAGCACCTCCGTCAGCAGCGTCAGCCCCATGCCCACGCCGGTCAGGGCCATCACCTGCGGCGTGTGTCGGCGAGCTTTCTTTTTTGCGATCGGCGGCTCAGGCACGCCCCGCTCCTGCGCCGGTTGTGGCGCTAAACATCATGGTATCGATCGTGCCAAGCGCGCCGCGGAAAGCTCGATCCCCGCTGCGGCGGACGATTGACAAGCCCCCTGCCCAGTTTACACTGACCTTGGGGCCTGTTTTGATCTAGGGGGGCCCGCGTTCACTCGTGACCAGCGCTCTCGTGCACGCGGAGTATGCTTGATGTCGGAAAGCGGCCTGACAGCGCCTGAGCCGACGGACGCCCTGGCCATTCAAATCACCGCCTCTGCCGCCCCCCTCCCCCGCCGGCGCGCAATCCCCAGCGGCAAGCCGTTGCCCTACCGCCAGCGCCCGTGGGTGAGCGGGCTGCTGTTTTTGGGCGA
>DASVCG010000010.1:0-4287 GCA_036381755.1 Phycisphaeraceae bacterium
GATGGGCGCCAGGCGCGAGAAGACGGTGTTCGTCTCGGGCATCGGCTGCTCGAGCCGGTTCCCGTATTACATGAACACGTACGGGTTCCACTCCATCCACGGCAGGGCGCCGGCCTTCGCCACCGGCATCAAGCTGGCCAACCCCGACCTGGACGTGTGGATCGTCACCGGCGACGGCGACGGGTTTTCCATCGGCGGCAACCACCTGCTGCATATCCTCCGCAGGAACGTCAACGCCCATATCCTGCTCTTCAACAACCGCATCTACGGCCTGACCAAGGGGCAGTACTCGCCCACCAGCGAGGAGGGCAAGAAGACCAAGTCCAGCCCGATGGGGTCGCTCGATGCGCCGATCCACCCCGTCTCGATCGCGCTGGCCGCGGGGGCCAGCTTCGTCGCCCGCGCGGTGGACGTGGACAAGGACCTGGGTTCAGTTCTCGAGCGTGCTGCCCGCCACAAGGGCGCCGCGTTCGTCGAGATCTACCAGGACTGCAACGTGTTCAACCACAAGGCCTTCGAGTTCGCCACCGACAGGGACGCCAAGGAGGACAACATCCTCCGCCTCGAGCACGGCAAGCCGATGATCTTCGGCAAGAACCGCGACAAGGGCATCCGCTTGCAGGGCACGAAGCTGGAAGTGGTCGACCTTGGCCGAGGGGTCAAGGAGGACGATCTGCTCTTCCACGACCAGACCGACGCGGGCCTGGCCTACCTGCTCGCCCAGATGCGCTACCCCCGCTTCCCCGAGCCGATGGGCGTGTTCTACGCGGCGCAGGAGGATTGCTACGAGGACCTCCTGACCCAGCAGGTGGAAAGCGCGATCCGCTCGCGCGGCAGCGGGACGCTTGAAGCACTGTTCAACGAGGGCGACACCTACGTCATCGAGGCGGCGGAGACGGCCTAGGCCGCTCAGCTAGCTCATGTCGCTGCGGTCGATGCGCGGGGCGCGCCCGCCTGTCGCCCGTCTGTCGGGTTCCGCTGCGGCTGTGAAGAAGTAGCGCGATTCGTCTTTCCCATGCCGGTGAGGCTACACTTGGGGCTCCAGGGGCCTTCGTCCGGGCCCTGTGCAGACGCTGGCATGCCTTCGCCCCCGACCCCAGCCACGATGTCCGCTGAGCATGCGCCTCCCCACGTGGGCGTGGCGTCGATCGAGCGGCACATCGCGCTGGCGGGCCTGACCGCGGCGATGCTGGGCCTGAGCTTCCCCCGGCCCGGGTGGGGGTGGCTCGCCTATATCGCGCTGGTGCCGCTAGGCGTTCTGGCGGTGCGGACCCGCTCTGTCAGGCGGCTGGCGTGGACGGCTTATCTCGTCTTTTTCGTCTGGTGGCTCGTGATGCTGCGGTGGCTGATCCCGGTTACCGTGCCCGGCTACGTGGCGCTGTGCGTCTTGATGGCTGCGTACATCGCAGCGGCGCCGGTGCTGTGGGCGTGGCTGCATCGGCGGTACGGCCTGGCGATGACGCTGGCGATTCCGCTGGGCTGGGTGAGTCTGGAGTTCGTGCGCGGCCACGTCCCGCAAGGCGGGTTCGCCTGGTTCTTCCTGGCCCACACGCAGGCGCCGTTTGCGCCCGGTCAGGGGCCGGGCCGGCTGATCCAGGTGGCGGACCTCTTGGGCGAGCCGGCGGTGAGCTTTCTGGTGGCGATGACCAGCGGCCTGATCGTGGATCTGCTCACCCAGCCGCTGGTGAAGCCGGGGCCAGCAGGGGGGCAGGCTGGCGGGCGCATGCGATACGGGCTGCTGGCCACAGCGGCGACAGCGGTGGCGCTATTGGTTGGCGCGTGGGGGTATGGCCAGTTCCGCATCAGCCAGGCGCCGCACGTGCTGCGCGAGGGGCTGCGCGTGGCGGTGGTCCAGACGAACGTGCCCCAGGACAACAAAAACTTCCGCACACCCCAGCAGCAGGAGCAGGACTGGCGCGACATGCTGACGCTGACGCAGCAGGCCGCGGCGATGCAGCCCGCGCCCGACCTGATCGTCTGGCCCGAGACGATGGCGCCTGCGCCGCTTGACCCCCAGACCCGCCAGGCCCTGGGGCCCGACAGCGACGCCCAGCTATACCATCAGCAGATCCAGCAACTGGCGAAGCAGTTGCACACAGCGATTCTGGTCGGCTCGCACGCTTACGCCGACTGGCAAATCGTCACGGAGGACGACGGCCAGGCGTATCTGCGCCCGGCCCGCCGATTCAATTCGGTCTACCTCTACACCGCTGACGGCAGCCAGTCGCCGCTGCGGTACGACAAGATCCACCGCGTCCCCTTTGGGGAATACATCCCCTGGATCGACGCCTCGCCCTGGCTGTTCGACCTGTTCCTCAAACACCTGAGCCCCTATTCATACGACTACTCGCTGACAGCGGGCAGGCAGTGGACGCGCTTCGCCCTCCAGCCAGACCAGCCCGATGGCCAGTCGCTGACGTTCGTCACCCCCATCTGCTTCGAGGACACCGTGGGCCGGGTGACTCGGCGGCTCATTCACGACTCAGACGGACGCAAGCAGGCCCAGGCGATCATCAACCTGACCAACAGCGCCTGGTACCCCAACTCGGACCAGCAGCTTCAGCACCTGCAAATCGCGGTGCTGCGGTCGATCGAGAACCGCGTGCCCACCGCCCGCAGCGTCAACTACGGCATCAGCGGGTTCATCGACCCGTTGGGGCGGATCGGCCCGGTGGTGCAGGTCGATGGCAAGCAAGAGGGCGTGGCGGGCGTGGCGTCGGCGACGTTGTGGCTGGACGGCCGAACCACGCTCTTTGGCCGAGTGGGCCGGTGGCCTGCGGGCTTGATGACGCTGCTGACCGCGCTGTTGGCCTTGGGCGGCCTGTTTAGGCGTGATAGGATCGTTGCGTCGACTGCTGGCGGGGCGAATCGGGGGACAAATCAAAGCAAACAGGAGGTCGGGCCATGAGACGCTGGATACGAGGCACGCGGATGGGCCGGGGCATCGTCGCAGCGGGCCTGCTGCTGATGGCCCAGGCGGTGACGCAGGCTGTGGCGGATGCGCCTGCGGCTTCAGGCACGGAGTCGATCCTGGCGGCGGTGAAGGAGCGCGCGATCGAGCAGGTGCTCAACTCGTCGCGCAGCCCGGACCCGTTTCTGCGCGCCAACGCGGTGGAAGCGATGCAGCCCCTGCCGGACCGCGCTTTGCCTTTGGCGCAACTGGGCCTGGACGATGAGCACGAAGCGGTGCGGTTCGCCTCGCTGGTGACGATCGGCCGGCTCAAGCTCACGCCGCTGGGGACGGCTGCGGCCCAGCGGATCAACGACCCGTCCCCATCCGTCCGCGCCGCGGCGATGTTCGCGGCCCATCTGTGCGGGTCGCAGGTGGATATCAGCCAGATGGCGATGCTGCTTCAGTCGCCTAACCCTTCGGTTCGGGGCAACGTGGCGATGCTGCTGGGGCTGATGGGCGAGCCGTCCGCAGCGCCGATGCTCCAGGAGCTGGCCGCGGTGCCCATGCCCAAGGTTAGCGCGGTGCGGCAGGCGCTGGTCCGGCTCCAGATCGCTGAGGCGATGGCCCGGCTGGGTGATGCCTCGGCCCTCAACGCGGTGCGAGCCGGGGCCTACTCGCCCTTCGACGAGGTGCGGGTCCTGGCGGTGCAGGCGATGGGCAAGCTGGGCGATCGGTGGATGACGACCGCGATCGTCCAGATGCTCGATGAGCCGCCGATTGAGCTGCAATTGGCCGCGGCGGAGACTTTGGCGCGGCTGGGGCAGGACCAGGGCCTGTCGGTGATGCTCCAGGGGGCCCAATCGGACCTGCCCCCCGTGCGGGCGCAGGCGGCCTTCGCCCTGGGCCAGTTGCACCACAAGCCCGAGGCGGCGCAGGCCCTGGTGAAGCTGCTGGACGATCCCCAGGAGCAGGTGCGGCTCTCGGCGGCGGCGGCGATCCTCCAGGGGATGGGGCCCTGATTTTGGGCGGTCTGCCGGCCTCCACCGCCCGGGAACATGTTGACAAGCCCTTCATCCTGAAGTAGATAATGACAAATCGAGGCGGTAGGCCGCCGCTTTTCGAGGTCGTTCCGGAAGGACCATTCGCACATCGGGAAGAGAGGACTGACCCTTGAGCACCCTCACAAAGGCGTTTGTGGTACTGGTGACCGTGCTGTCGATCCTGCTGGTCGCCGTGGTCGTTCCGTTCGTAGCCCGAACGCAGGATCTCCAAAGTCAGTTGCAAGCCACCAACAGCGCCTTGAACGCCGCTGAGCAGAAGGCCCGGCAGTATCAGGCGGAAATCACCGCGGCCCAGGATCGCGTCAGCGAGCAGGTCGCCGGCCTCAACGCCCA
>DASVCG010000011.1:0-6239 GCA_036381755.1 Phycisphaeraceae bacterium
ACTCGTCGCCGCCCAGCCGCCCGAGCAGGTCGCTGCGGTCCAGGTGCCGACGCAGCAGCCGCGCCACGCCGCGCAGAATCTGGTCGCCCCCTTCGTGCCCGAACTGGTCGTTGACGGCCTTGAAGTTGTCGATGTCCACCACGATGCAGCACGCGCCCAGCCGCCTGCGGGCCACCTCCTCGATCCGCCGCTGGGCGAACTGCGTGAAACCTCTGCGATTGAGCACCCGCGTCAACGGGTCCGTGAACGCCTGGAACCGCAGCGCGTCCAGGTCCTCCCGCTGACGCCCCAGCGCCGTCTCCAACCGGCACAGCCGCACCACCATCGACGCCGCATCGTTGGCCACCGTCTCCATCAGGCTGCTCAAAAACACCTGAGGCGGCTCGGCATCAGCACTGTGATGCAACGCCACAGCCCGCTCCGAAGCGGCGCGGAGAAACGATTCCAGACTCCCGTAGGCCCCCGACAAAAACCGCGCGTACAGCAGCGTCAGCCAGTCTCGCTCCTGACCCGTGGGCTCTTCATCCAGATGCGGCAGCAAGCTCGCTATAAACTGCGGAACCTGCGCCAAGACCTCCTTGCCCGGCTGGCTGGTTGGCGGGCGGTGATGATGCAGCACCGCCTGGCTCAGTTGCGCCGCAGCCCCCCAGCGCTTAAGCAGGTGATAGCCCGCCTCAGCGTGATCCAGGCCGAAGTGCTGGATCTCCTGCTCCGACCAGCTTCCACGCGAACCGGGGACGAGGTTCTCGTAAAACGCCGGGTCCAACCCCACCAGCAGCGGCAGGCCCACGTCCTGGACCAGCGCCAGGCAGAAGGCGTTTTCCGCCCGCGTCGGCTGGAGCACCTGCGCCGCCAGACGCGCCGCCATCGCCTTGTGCAGACTGGCGCCCCACAGCCGATTCACCAGCCGGAGCGGCGTCTTGCTGCCGTCCGCCAGCAACCGCAGCCCGAACGCCAGCACGATGGCCCGCGCCCGGCCCGCGCCCAGCAGCACCACCGCGCGCCTCACGCTGTCGATCGGATGCGTGCAGCCGAACGCCGCGGCGTTGACCACGCTCAGCAGCCGCGACGTCAGCGTCGGGCACTGCTGAACCGCCTCCACCACAGCCTCCGGATCGTCCGCCGGCGCGCGGAGCACCGTCATCAGCGGGCCGGCGTTCAGCGCCGCCTCGCCCAGCCGTTCCAGCGTCTGCGCCCGAAGCGCTTGACGTTCCCTGGAGCCCTGTGGCTCCCTCGAATCACGATGCAGACACGTGGATCCCCCCACTTGCCACCTCATCAAAATCAGCAAAAGGATGAATAAATGCGCCGTTGGGCCGGCCTTGAATCGCCAGGCCCAGACTCACATCAGTGAACGGCTTCCTCATCGGACAGGCCAGCCAGGCGATGCAGCCGCCTCGCCCGATTTCCACAGGAATTCCCTTAGCGATCCCCTACAACCCTCAACCACGCTCCAACTGGCACGATCCACACAACCATCCACATAGCCTCCTCCAATGGGGCAATAGAAGGATTCAGAAATGACCCATCCGAAATCGCAAAACGCTGTCCGCGAGCGCGTCCAGCACTCAACCCCTGCGTCCGATCATCCGAAAAAGACGATGCGGGGGCGCTTGGTCGGAGGACAGGATGCGCCTACTCATCGACAGCCTGATCGCGATGATGCTGCTGGGCATCCTGGCCGCGGTGCTGCTGTATCACCGTGAGCGGACGCAGGACTTGGAGCAGATCCGCCGCACCCACCAGGCCCTGGCCCAGCTCCAGGAGCAGGCGCTGTACCGCAGCGCCCTGGGCGAGGAGGTGGTCGAGCGCAGCCCGATCGGCTTTCCGCTGCGGATCGAGCCGGCGTGGTTCAGCAACAAGCTGCCCCGCAACGCGCTGGTCAGCGGCGATCGGCCCTGGCTGGACATCGCCCCGCCGGGCGACATGTCCGACCAGCCACCCGACCCGGTCATCCTGGGGCCCGATCAGGCCGCGTTCTGGTACAACCCCAACCGCGGCATCTTCCGCGCGCGGGTGATGCCGCAGGTGTCCGAGCAAAGCACGCTGGAGCTTTACAACCAGGCCAACAACACCGCCATGCCATCGCTGCCCCCCGCAGCGCAGCAGCGCCGCGCCGCCGGCACGCTGGTGGTGATCGCCGACACAGCCCAGGCCGCGGCCGCCTCCACCCTTGCCCGCGAGGCGCCTCCCTCTGATCGCGTCAGCCCGACCGGCCAGGCAGAGACCCTCGCCGCCCCCCGCTCCACGCTCCCGCCCCTGCCGCCGCTGCCCGTCCGCTAAGTAAGCCGCTGCGCAGCATCCGCCCCCGCCTAACCCCACGCACGCTTTGCCCGACTCCAGCCGGGTCCGGTTTTCCCCGTAGCAGGCCCCGGGCAAGCAGCCGTCCGCCCCTGGGC
This sequence comes from Phycisphaeraceae bacterium, assembly GCA_036381755.1. GTDB lineage: Bacteria > Planctomycetota > Phycisphaerae > Phycisphaerales > Phycisphaeraceae > DASVCG01. Next base: position 2,400 of record DASVCG010000011.1, read on the forward strand.
AAACCGCTACAATGCCCCTCATGATGTCGATTTATCAGGAACAACTGCCCAACGGGCTGTGGCTGCTGGGCCAGCCCATCGAAGGCGCCCAATCGCTGTCCATGACGCTGCTGACGCCCGCGGGCCTCTGCGCCGAGCCGGCTGACCGCCAGGGCCTGGCGACGCTGCTCTCGGAGATGATCTGCCGCGGCGCCGGCGGACTCAGCGCCCGCGAGCACTGCGACGCCCTCGACGCCCTGGGCGTCATGCGCCACACCAGCGTCGATACCTACCACCTGCACCTGGGCGCCACGCTTATCGGACTCAAGAGCCGCCAGGCCCTGCCCCTGCTGCTGGATATGGTCCTTCGGCCGAACCTGGAGCCCCAGGCCTTCGAGCCCAGCCGTGCGCTGGCCCTCCAAGCCCTGGACGCCCTGGCCGACGAGCCCCAGCAGCGCGTCATGATCGACCTGAAGCGCGCCCACTTCCCCGAGCCGCTCAACCGCTCCCCCCTGGGCCAGCGCCCGCACATCCAGGCCGCCCGCGTGGAAGAGGTGCAGCAGTTCTGGCAGCAGCACGTCAAGCCGCAAGGCTCGATCCTGGCCTTCGCAGGCCACCTGGACTGGCCCGCGCTGCGCCAGCAGGTGCAGGAGCTGACAGCCGACTGGGCCGGCGAGCCGCAGCCGCCCGTGCCGCCCGCCGCGCCATCGCGGGGGTATCACCCCGTCCACGCCGACACCGCCCAGATGCACATCGGCCTGGCCTACGACGCGGCGCCCGAAACCGACGAGGCCCGGAGCCTGCTTCAGCGCCTGGCTGCCGCGGTGCTCAGCGGGGGGATGTCCGGCCGGCTGTTCACGCAGGTGCGCGAGAAGCGCGGGCTGTGCTACGCCGTCTACGCCGGCTATGCCGGGCAGAAGGACCGCGGAGCAATGCTGGCCTACGCCGGCACGACCCCGCCACGCGCCCAGGAAACGCTGGATGTGCTCGTGCAGGAGCTGCGTCGGCTGGGCGAAGGGGTCGAGAACGACGAGTTCCAGCGCGCGGTGGTGGGCATGAAGTCTCGGCTGGTGATGCAGGGCGAATCCACCAGCGCCCGCGCCGCAGCCCTGGCGCGCGACCAGTACCTGCTGGGCCGGCCGCGCAGCCTGGACGAGCTGGCCAGCCGGATCGACGCCATCAGCCTCCCCCAGCTCAACGATTTTCTCCGCCTGCACCCGCCGGGGCCGATGACCGTCGTGACGGTTGGGCCTCAGAAACTGAAGATCCCCAACCATGGTTAGCCGGCCCGGCTTTGGGCGATCGAGGTTGTCATGCGTGTTCTGATCACCGCCGGCCCCACGCGCGAGCCGATCGACGCGGTGCGGTTCATCAGCAACCGCTCCAGCGGGCGGATGGGGCTCGCCCTGGCCGCCGCCGCTGCGGAAGCGGGGCATCAGGTCACGCTGCTGCTGGGGCCAGTCGCCGAGCCGGTGGACCTGCCCAAGTCGGTTCACGTCGTGCGGTTCGTCACCGCTGCGGACCTGCAAACCTCGCTGCTGGCGCACTTTGATGCGTGCGACTGGCTGATCATGGCCGCTGCGGTCGCCGACTATCGGCCGGTGCGTCCCGCCGCGGGCAAGCTGCCGCGGTCCCATCAGCCCGGCAGCACACTTCACCTGGAGCTGGAGCCCACGCCCGATCTGGTCGCGCAGGTCACCGCCTATAAGCGCCCCGGTCAGAAAATCATCGCCTTCGCCCTGGAAGAGCCCGAGCACCTGCAGGCCCGCGCCTTCGCCAAGCTGCAAAGCAAAGGCGTGGACGCCATCGTCGCTAACCCTTTAAGCACCATGGAGTCCGACGCGATCCAGATGCTGTGGATCACGCCCGACGGGCGGTGCGAAACCGCTCCCCCGATGAGCAAGGCCGACGCCGCCCCGTGGATCCTGGCCCGCATCGCGCATCTTTAAAAGCAACGTTTAAAAGCAACCCGCCGCGCCGCTGGGCCATCCCCCGCTTTTGCGGGCAAACGGCGTGACATCGGGCCCAGCCTTAGCTTTCGGCTGCGCGACGGAACACCGATCAGCCTCCCTGGCCGGGCCGCCGCCTCGGCCGATCCTGCGGGCCGCATCCGGCCTTCTGCTTGGGGGGACGGCTTCATCGGCCCATTCCCTACCGCTGACTCATTAGCCCGCCGAATCGGCAAAAATCTCTTGGCTTGCGGGAGGGGTTAGGCTATGGTGAAGGGGCTAGGTGACCCGATTCCTGGGACACGTCTTTTGATTTGCCGTTCGGCAAGAAGGGGTCGCCGTGATGGAAGTGCGTTGTCAAAACTGCCGCGCGCTTCTGCGCGTTCCTGAAGCGGCCGCTGGGCGTCAAGCGCGCTGTCCAGCCTGTAGTCAGCCTTTTGTCATCCCTCCACAGGAGGAACTGCTGGAGGAGCTGATTTCTTCCTGGATCGAGCAGGATGTGGATGAAATTCTTTCCGCGCGGGATCAGGAGATTCAGCAGCGGCTTTTTATGCCAGCGGAGCCTCAGCCGCAGCGTTCCGCGGAGCCAGAGCCACCCCGGGAGGAGTCCGCCGCCCCACCCCCCTCGCCGCCGGAGCCCGAGCCCGCCGAGCAGGAGGAGGCCCGTCAGCCGCCGCCTGCGTCCCAGCCGCAGCGCGAAGCGGACTCAACCGCCTCGGAGGCCGACTCGCCCCCGCAGCGGCACCGCATCTACTGGCCCAAGGCCGGCTTCCAAACCCCGCCCCGGCCCCCCGGTGTGGAGGAAATCTCCCCACCCGCCCAGCAACCCTTGCACATCCCCCTGCGGATGGACCCCGCCCTGGCGGATCCGCTGACAGCCCCGAAATTGTCACGCTCCGTGCCGACAGCGTCCCCGTCCCCCTCGTACGACTACCCGCAGGACCTGCACCCCACCGGCCCCAGGCCGCACCTGGTCGTGCAGCACTGCGACCACCTGGGCGTGCGTTTCGCTTTCGACGCAGCGTGGCTGTCGCATCCGGGCTTCCAGGCGTCCTTCCCCGTTCGCTGCGCTCTCTCGGGCAACACGAACCGCGCTCAGCTTATCGCCCGGCCGATCCTGTTCCTGGACCGGTCGCTGGCCTCCAAGCCCGCTGCTGAGCAGATCGTCGCCCAGCACGAGTTCCGCGAACTGGGCGACAAATCCCCGCGCGAGCTGGTGCAATTGATGGGCCGGATCGAGTCCATGCCGCACCCATTCTACTGCCCCCTGCCCTACTACGTGAGCACCAAGCACGCCAAGGCCTACCTGCACGCCCAGACCCACGACCGGACCGACGGCGGCGTCACCTGCGAGGTGGTCATCCCCGACATCGCCTGCGCCCTGGAATGGCTTGGCCGCGTCAACGGCGTGTGCGGCAAGGAGTACGAGCTGCTGGAGCAGGAAGTCTCGCTGCTGCACGGCGAGGCGTGGAAAGCCCTCAGCGAGCCGTGCCGTCAACGCATCGCCACCTGGTGCAGGCTCGAGCCGCGCGAGCTGCTGCTGCTCTACCTCAACGACGCTGACTTCGGCAGGCGCGACGAGGGCCTCGCCGGCCTGATCCTCACCAACCAGCGGCTGGCCTTTTGCAAATACCACCACCGCGGCCAGGTGCCACTCAACGCCAGGAACGCTGTCATCCTCGCCCGACCCGAAGGCAAGTTCGTCAACCTCACGCTCATCGTCGGTGCTGAACGCTCACGCATGATCAAGCTGCACCTGGAAGACCTCGAACCCCTCCGCCAAGCCCTCGAAAAAAGCCCCGGCCTCAAGCTCCGCATCCTCAACGAAGGCGCAGCCAAGCCCTGAAAACTAGAGGGCAGCCCCCGGAAGGGGCAGGCGGCAGGGGGCAGGCGCGGATCAACCATAGAGGCG
>DASVCG010000012.1:0-5711 GCA_036381755.1 Phycisphaeraceae bacterium
CTGCACGACGCCGCGGCGCACGTGGGCGTGCCGATCACCCAACTGCAAGGCGACCTGGACCTGCGCGTGGTGCAGTTCGCCGGCATCGACACCCCTCACCTGGAACTGGACCTGACCGCCCAGCGCTTCCGCGCCGCAGGACGCCTGGTCGAGCCGCTATCCTTGCGCCTAAGCACCGACGATCAGCCCGGCGTGCTCAAGCTCCAGGACATGCACGGGCAAATCTACGACGGCGTGCTGGTCGGCTCAGGCGCATTGGAGCTGCGCCCCCGCGGCCGATACCGCCTGAACCTCACCCTTCAGGACGTGGCCATCGAGCCGTTCCTGGATCCCCCCCCTGACACCGACGCAGATAGTGACGCCGACGCTTCACTGTCCCAGGAGCCCGGCTGGCTCTCCGCGAACCTGTCGGTGGAAGCGGTGTACGGCAGGCCTCACAGCCGACGCGGCCGCGGCGCTCTGGAAATCCGCGACGCCCGCCTCTACCACCGCCCGCTCACCATGGCCCTGCTCCAGGCCGCCAACCTCGCCCTGCCCATCGGCAGCTCATTCGACCGTGCCGAGGCCCGATTCCTCATCCTGGGCGACACCGTCCACTTCGACGCCATCCGCTTCGAGTCCCCCACCGTCGCCATCGCCGGCACCGGCTCCATGGCCTACGCCACCCAGACCCTGGCGCTGACGATGTACACCCGCAACCCCGCAGCACCCAACCTGGGCGTCATCGGCGACATGTTCCACATCTTCAAGGACCAGCTCTTGTGCATCGCCGTCACCGGCACGCTCGATCAGCCTCAGGCGAAAGTGGTCAGCTTCGAGGGGATCCGCCAATCGTGGAACGAGCTGTTCAGCAGCAGGCGCCCGCCGGTGCGCCGTTCCGCCGCTGCCGCCCGCGACACCGACACCACCCCACCCTCACCCTGATCCCGATTTGCGATTTACGATCTTGACCGCCTCCCTACTGTCTACCGCCTGCTCTCTACTCTCTACTGTCTGCTCTCTTTCTCGCCCCCTCACTCTACCCTCTCCCCCCGAGGGGGAGAGGGCTTTTCAAATGTCACCCGCCTTTCTTCACGAACGGGGGAGAGGGCTTTGTATGCAACCCTAATCTCGATCGGTGACTCTGATTTTTCTGAATCCTGCCCTCTGCCGTCTGCCCTCTATCTTCGGCCAGATCGAACCGTAGCCCAGTTCAAAGCGGAGTGCAGCTCGTTGACAGCGTAGCGCCAGGGCAAGGGGTCGATTGCCGGTTCATCACGAGCCTGATCGGGCGTGCCGAGCCATCGCCGCTGCTGTGCGTAGCGGAGAAACCGCTCCCACCGCAGCGCAAAGCCCCCTGGTGTCAGCAACCTTTCGTCCACCTGATAGCCCCGCTGGGCCAGCTCCATCGCCTCAGCACGCACCCGCTTGCGCAGGCGCACCTCGTTGCGGCCCCGCAGATCCCAACCATCAGCGCAGCCCATCAACGCCTGACAAACCAACTGCCCAAGCGTAACGGTATGAAGCGAAGCCACCGCAGCGGCCAGTTGAGCCTTCAACCGATGCCGCTGACAGTGCGGCGGGCAATGAATCTGCCGCCCCAGCGAAAGGAACGCAGCCGGCCGGCCGTCGGTCATCCAGTCATAGGTGATATTGATGGGCAGGATGACGACCTCCCGCTCCACACGCTCCAGGATGCGGCACAGGCCCGCGCGGAACTCGCCCAGCGACCCATCGGGCGACAGCTCCCCCTCGGGCGCGATGAACAGGCAGTCGCCCGCTTCCAGAACAGCGCTGAGGCGGCCCAGGCACGCATCGATGAACCGAAGCTGACGCCGGCGCAGCAGCCGCGCCAACGCCGGCTTGAAGATCGAAAACCCGTGCTCAGCATCCAGCGCCTCTTGATAGCGCCATCGCATCACATCCCCGATGCGCGCCTGGGGGCAAACACGAGGCAGCAGCCGCTCCACCGGCACCGCCAGCACGTCGGCAAGCCGCGCGTCACCCACCAGCTCCCGCACGCTGCGCAGGTGCACCGCCAGCTTCCGCCTGCGGGCGCGCGGGATCGGGTAAGCCCGCAGCGCCCAAAGGATGCGGGCCAAACTTACGCCATAGAGCCACCCGCGAAGCCTGCCCAACCGGCGCAGCACATACGTAGCCAGATACTCCGGGGCGAACAGGTGCTCGCCTGCTGCAAAAGCGCACCGGCCGATCGGCCCCCGGCCGCCATGCGCGAAATAAAGCGTGGGCAGCAAAAGAATCGTGTCAAAGTCGCTTGTGTGATTGGCCACCAGCAGCGTGGCAGGTTGATTGGTGAAGTGCTCCAACCCGCGGACGCGCACCTCAAAGAGGCTCCGCCCCGTCAGCCAGAAGGCCCGGGCCAGCGCGACGCGCAGCATCCGCCCCCACGCTGGCGGCACCAATCCCGCGCCGCCATCGGGGCAAGCCGCATCGACCGGATCGGGGATAGACTCCTCAGGAAAACCCACCGCCATGCTCCGCTCCTTGCTTGCGGCCGAGCGGACCGGTACCACACGGCCCGGGAATCCTAGGACCATTTGCAGGTCAGTTATACTGGCCGCCAACACCGTCGTGAAGGCCTCCTCATGGGGAGAACCGCCACGCATGTCGTGTTCGGAACCAGTTCGTGGGGGCTGGGGCACGCCACACGCGATCTGGTGCTCATGCGCGCTTTGCTGGAGGCCGGCTGCCGGCTGACGATCATCTCCACCGGCCCAGCCATGCAGGTGCTGCGCAGCGAGCTGGGCGATCAATCGTGCCGATTCCTCGACTGGCCCGATATGCCCAGCACCGTCGCGCGCTCCACCATCGGGTTTTATCTCAAGACGGTCGCCCACATACCCCGAATCATCGCCACCTGGCTCGCCGAGCGGCCCAGGCTGCACAAGCTCCTGGAGGAAGACCCCGCGGACCTGGTCATCTCCGATCACCGCTACGGCCTGGTCACGCCGAGCGTGCCCTCCTACTTCATCAGCCACAGCCCGCGATACATCGCGCCGTGGCGCGACTGGTTCATGGAAATGGTCATGGAGCGCTTCATGGCACACTGGCTGCGCCACGCGCGAGCCGTGCTGATCCCCGACGACCCTGCCGACGGGCTCAGCGGCGACATGAGCCACCGCGTGCGCTACTGGCCAGCGGACCGCCTGGTGTACCTGGGCATCCTCTCGAGCCTCCGTGCCGTGAACCATCAGCCGCAGGACATCGACGTGTTCATCTCCATCTCGGGGCCCGAGCCGCAGCGGACGCAACTGGAACGGATCGTGCTGCCGCAGTTGCCTCGGCTCGAAGGGCGGAAAGTGGTGGTCGCGCTGGGGACGCCCGGCCGGCCCGCGCCGCCGTCGCCAACGGGCGCACAGGTGCACGCCTACCTGGACCGCGCTGCACAGGAGCAAGTGATGAACCGCAGCCGGTTAGTCGTGTGCCGATCGGGCTACACAACGCTGATGGAGCTGGCCGAATTGGGCAAAAAGGCGCTGCTGATCCCCACGCCGGGCCAGACCGAGCAGCTTTACCTGGCCCGCACGCTGCGTCAGCGAGGCCATTTTTACAGCGTCAGCCAGCGCAAGCTGTCGCTGGCGCGCGACGTGGCCATCGCTCAGCAATACCCCGGCTACCGCGCCGCACACCCCACTGCCGAGTCGGTCCAGCGATTCCTGAACGTCGTGCTGGGCTGCCGTCCATCCTGATCGCTTGTGTTTTTCTGCCCTCTCTGGAGGAGAGGGGTTTTGTTTTTCTGACTTTTCCTCCCATCGGAGGAGGGGTTTTTGTTTTTTAACCTCTCCTCCACTGGGGGAGAGGCAAGGTGAGGGGGAATGAGTCGAGCGTTCGCACAGGACACGGCGTGACTTCTGACGCGAGCCTCGATCTTGGCCCCCTCGTCTGCCCCCTGCCGCCTGCCCCCTACCGTCTATCTTTCCTCCGCTTCGCAGCGGACTTCGGCTGTGTTATGCTGAGGGGAAACCGATCAGCGTAGGCTGTTGCGGCTTGCGCCGGTCTATTCGGGAGCAATCGGCATGACGCACACATCAGGGGGACCGGGGTCTTCTTCCGGCGGGGCTCAGCAGCACGCTGACAAGATCAAGCAGATCCGCGTGCAGGTGCGCGATTCGCAAGCCGCCGCCGGCTACTGCAACGCCTTTCAGGCGCACACGTCAGCCCAGGAGCTGGTGCTGGATTTGGGCATGAACCTGTGGCTGTCGCATAACGATTCGCCGCAGCAGGCGGGTCAGGATCAGCCGACCGCCCAAGGCCGCGTGCTCTTTGACGTGCGCCACCGCGTGGCGATGAGCTACTCCACCGCCAGGCGGCTGGCGGCTCTGCTCGCCCAGGTCGTGCAGCGGCACGAAGAGCAATTCGGCCCGCTGAACCCGCCCGCCCGCAAGCAGGACGGAACATCGCGCGCTTAATCCGCAGCCCTCTTCCGCGCAGCATCACGCGCAGCCTTTCATGGGGGAACACGTCATGGCTCAGCGACGGCGTCTGGCCGCAAGCGGCTGGTTCGTGATGATGAGCATCCTCAGCGTCCTGACCGCAACAGCGCTGCTGCGATCATCCCACGCGCAAGCCGTGCTCGACGCGCCCAGCCCAGCCGCTTCCCGTGCGGAAATAGCGCTGGATGCCTCCGCGATCGACCCCTACGAAGGCCTCGTGCGCCCCAGTCAGCAGGTGCAGCTCAACGCGCCGATGCCCGGCATCCTGCAAGCGGTGCTGGTGGAGGAAGGCCAGCACGTTCAGCAAGGCCAGGTGCTGGCGCAGATCGACGACCGGCTCCAGCGGCTGGCGGTGGAGGCGGCGCAGCTCCAGGCGCAAAGCGACGCCGAGGTGGAGCGGGCGCGTTACGCCATGGACGAAGCCAAGATCCTGTGGGACCGCGCCGTCTGGTCGTCGGAGCGCGACGCCGCCAGCGACTGGGAGGTCCGCCGCGCCAAGGTGCAATACCTGGTCGCCCAGGCCGCCTATCAAGCCGCGCTGGAGGCCAAGGAGCTGGCCCAGGTGAGGCTGAAGCTGGAGCAAGAGCGCCTGGAGCAGTATCAGCTCCGCGCACCGTTCGCGGGCCAGGTCGTCCAGATTCACCTGGACGCGGGCGGAACGGTCTCGACCAGCGATCCGATCCTGTCGCTCGTGGCGATGGACCCGCTGGAGGCCGAGGTCCACCTTTCCATCGACGTGATGGAGCAGATGGAGCCGGGCCGGTGGTACCGCCTAAGCGGTGCTGCGCCGGTGAATCGCGAGCTGCTGGGCCGGCTCATCTCGGTCGATCCGCGCATCGACTGGGCCAGCCGAACGTTCCGCTGCCTGTTCCGCCTGGAGAACCCCGGCGGCAAGCTGCCCAGCGGGTTCGGCGTGCGGTTAGCAGCCGCATCACCCGTGGAGCCTCCGCCGCCATCAGCGCCCGCCGCCTCGGAGCAAGCCCCTACGCAATCGCTCCCGACGCAGAACGCTCAGGCCGCTAAGGATTCAGCCGAGTAAAGCCCAAGAACTGCTCGCTCCAGTCATCCGCGCGCAGCACCGCCAGACGCTGCTGATGCGCCAATCGCTGCGCGCGGGCCTGCGCGAATCGCAGGCAAAGACGAGGCCAAAACCCGGCCAGCTCGCCATCACCCCGCCTCGCAGCCCACGCGGTCAGCCGCATCAGCCGCCTTGCTGCGCGGGGCGCGTAGCGGATCAGCAGTTCATCATCGAGGCTGACGAACGTAGCGGTGGTGCCC
>DASVCG010000013.1:0-3051 GCA_036381755.1 Phycisphaeraceae bacterium
CCGACGGCGAACGAAACGGAAACGCCAGCTCCGCCGGGTCCAGCACCTGCGCCACGATCAAATCGTGCCTGCGGTGATGAAGCTGCGCCAGCCCGCGCTCGATCACCGCGGGATCATCCAAGAGATCGCTCACCAGCACGATGAGCGACCGCCTGGCAAGCTTGGCCGCGACGCGGTCGAACAGCCCCGCCAGGTCCGTTCGACCCGGCGCCTCGCTGCGCACGTCCTCCTGCCTCGGCTCCACCTGCGGCTGAACGCTGCCAAGCGCCTCGACGATGCTCCGCCAGTGCCCCTGACTGTTGGAAAGCCGCGTCGCGGTGCGCACCTCCTGGGCGAACAGCGTCAGCCCCACGCGGTCCTGCTGCTTCAGCGCCAGGTACGCCATCGCCGCGGCCAGCGTCGCCGCGTGATCGTACTTGCGCCAGCCCCGAATCCCAATCGACGTGCTACTGCTGCTAAAAGCCTTCGCGGAACCCCGCCCCCGCTTCGCCCGCGCGCCCAGCACGGGCGCGCCGGCACTGGAATACCCCATCGACCCCGAGCAATCCACCAGCAGCACCAGGTCCAGGTTCGTCTCCTTCTGGTACTGCTTGATGTAGAGCTTGTCGGTCCTGCCGAAGACCTTCCAATCCAGGAACCGCGTGTCGTCGCCCGGCGCATAGGCGCGGTGCTGGGCGAACTCGACGCTGAAACCCTGGTAGGGCGAGCGGTGCATGCCCGTCATGAGCCCTTCGACGATCATCCGGGCGCGCAGGTCCAGCGGGGCGACAGCCGCCAGCGTGCGCGGGTCCAGGTAAGCCCAGGTGTTGGAGGTCGCTTGGCTCACGGGCAGGCCTTCGCTGGGGCGGTCGCTTGGGCCAGGGGGCAGCCGCGTCTTGCCGTGCTGGAGCGGGAAGGAAACAACATCGCTGATGACGCGCTAGCGGAGCACCTGGCTTTCCTGGGCGTCGCCGGCGGCGTCGACGGGCACCTCCTCCAGCAGCCGTGCGATCAGGTCGTCGGCCTTGACCCCGTCGGCCTCCGCGTTGAAGTTGGTGATCAGCCGGTGACGCAGCACCGGGGGGGCCACCGCGCGGATGTCCTGCGGCGTCACGTGCGTCCTGCCGTGCAGCACCGCCCGTGCCTTGCCCGCCAGAATCAAATACTGACTGGCCCGCGGCCCGGCGCCCCAGGCCAGGTACTGCCGCATGAACACCGGCCGACGATCCTCCTCCCCGTCCTGCGGAGCGCGCGTCGCCCGCACCAATCGCAACGCATAACGCGCCACGTGGTCCGCCACCGGCACATCCCGCACCAGCTCCTGAATCTGGAGCGTCCGATCCGCATCAAGCACCGGCTCGGGGCTCACCCGCTGCCGCGTCGTCGTCCGCTTGATGATCTCCAGCTCCTCCGCTTCGTCGGGGTAGCCCACGCGAACCATGAACATGAACCGGTCCAACTGCGCCTCGGGCAAGGGGTACGTGCCCTCCTGCTCGATCGGGTTCTGCGTCGCCAGCACGAAGAACGGCTGAGGCAGCGCGTGACGCATCCCGCCCGCGGTGACGTGATGCTCCTGCATCGCTTCCAGCAGCGCCGCCTGCGTCTTGGGCGGCGTGCGATTGATCTCGTCCGCCAGGATCACGTTGGCGAACACCGGGCCCTTGACGAACCGCAGGTGGCGCTTGCCCGTGGCGCGGTCCTCCTCGATCACCTCCGTGCCGGTGATGTCCGAGGGCATCAGGTCCGGCGTGAACTGGATGCGGCTGAACTCCAGGCTCAGCGTCCGCGCCACCGTGGAAACCAAAAGCGTCTTGGCCAGCCCCGGCACGCCCACGAGTAACGCGTGCCCCCCCGTGAACAGGCAGATGAACACCTGCTCGATCACCTCCCGCTGGCCCACCACCACCTTGCCCACCTGCTCCTGAAGCTGCTGCGAGGCCTGCTGGACCTCCTGAATCAACCGATCCGACGGCAGGGAAGCAGCAGAGGAGGCGTCACGGGTTGAAGTCATCAGCGTCCCTCTATAGACAAGGCGCCAGGCGCAGGCAGCCAACGGAGGTCAAACCCACCCGCGTGGACCATCAAGCCGGTCCAGCCGCCGCGCCAGCCCAGCACGGAACCCGCAGCAATCTCCACTCAAACACAGAAAACCAAAAGCTAAAACCCTTCAACCCGAACGGGCAAGCAAGCCGCGGGCCGCGGCGATGGTCAAGTATACCCCGCCCAGGGCTACAATGTTCGCTGTGCCCGAGCTGCCTGAGGTTGAAAACGTCCGCAGGACACTGGCTTTACGCATTGTAAACCGCCCCATTTGTGCCGTGGAGATCCGCCGGGCATCGGTGATCCACGGGCCGCACACCCCGCGCGCCCTGCTGGCGGACTCAGCCGTCGCCCGCGTCGAGCGCCACGGCAAGCAACTGGCCCTGATCGGCCCCTCAGGCCAACCCTGCCTGGGCATCCACCTGGGCATGACCGGCTCGCTGCGCCACACCTCATCCATCGCCCAGCAGGACCAGCACGTTCACGTCGCCTGGCGGCTTGATGACGGGAGCTGGATGATCTTCCGCGATCCCCGCCGCTTCGGCGGGATCTGGGCCTTCCCCAGCTTCCAGGCCCTCCAGGCCGGCCGATGGGCCAAGCTGGGCCCCGACGCCCTGAGCATCACCCCCGCTGACCTCCACCGCCGACTCCAGCGGACCCGCCAGGCCATCAAGGCCGCCCTGCTGGATCAGCACCTCTTGGCGGGGCTGGGCAACATCTACGCCGACGAGCTGCTCTTTGCCTGCCGGCTCTGGCCCCTGACGCCCGCCTGTCGCCTGAGCCTGGCCCAGACGCAGCAACTGGTGCGGGCCATGCGCCGGCTGCTGGCCCGCGCGATCCGGGCCGGCGGCTCCACCCTGCGCGACTACGTCAACGCCCAGGGCCAGCCCGGCGGATTCCAGCTCCAGCACCGCGTCTACAACAGGGCAGGCCAGCCCTGCACCATCTGCAAAGGTCCGTTAACCCGCCTCACCCTGGCCGGCCGAACCACCGTCTGCTGCCCCCGATGCCAGCCAAACAGCCGATAAAATC
>DASVCG010000014.1:0-5089 GCA_036381755.1 Phycisphaeraceae bacterium
TGCCCGTGAGCAGCCCGTTGGCCAACGGAAAATAAGGGATGAACGCCAAGCCCAATCGCTCGCACGCGGGCAGGACGGCCTGCTCCGGCTCGCGGTGCAGCAGGCTGTACTCATTCTGGACGCTTACAAAACGTGCTGCGCCCGGGCGCACCGCCGCCTGAGCCTCTTCGAGCTGCTGGGCGGAGAAGTTCGAGCAGCCGATCTCACGCACCTTCCCGGATTTTACTAACTCATCGAGCACGCCGAGCGTGTCGGCGATGGGCACTTCAGGATCGGGCGTGTGAAGCTGGTAGAGGTCGATGTAATCGGTCCCAAGTCGGCGGAGGCTATCCTCCACCGCCTGGCGCACGTACCGAGGGTGAGCCCCCTTGCGCTGCGGATCGACCTCCATGCCGAATTTCGTGGCGATCACCACCTCGTCCCGCCGCTTGTCCAGCGCCTTGCCCAGGTAGGTTTCGCTCAACGTTCCGCCGTAGATGTCAGCGGTGTCGAAGAAGGTGATGCCCGCGTCGAGCGCCGCGTGCACGACCTGGGCGGTGGCGTCAGCGTCGAGCCGTCGGCCGAAGTTATTGCAGCCCAGCCCCACCACCGACACTTCCAGCGATCCGATTCGCCGCGTCTGCATAGTCTGCGCCTCCGGTTGCTGTTGGATTATTGTAAACGGTCTGGGCGTCGCATGCCGCCATATTACTGCGTGCCGACGCCGCACTCCGGCTTGCCGGGGGCGTGCAGCGTCGCAGCGCGATGCGCACAAGCCGACAGGCGATTGCCTAATATGTCATTGTTAGCATGATCCGAACCGCGCGATGCTCTGGAGGCACGCCATGACCACGCTCTACCTGGCTACCGGCGAGGGGCCTGTGATCGTCACCCAGCGAGGCAACCGTTGGCTTGCCGACCGCCCGCTTGACGTGCTTTTCGCCTCGTGCATCGCTGCGGACCCGCGCCGGCCTCAGCGCGTGTTCTGCACTACAGCCCGCGACGGCGTGTGGCGCAGCGATGACGCGGGAGCAAGCTGGCAGCGGGTTTTGTCGATGGAGGAAGGCTCGCTGTATGAGCGGATCACAGCGGTGGCGGTCAGCGCCGCTGAGCGTGTCGGCGGGTTAGGTGTGGTCTACGTCGGCACCGAGCCCAGCGCGGTGCTCCGCTCCGAGGATGACGGCAAAACTTGGACGAACTGCAAGGGGCTGAGCGACCTACCCTCCTCAAGCACGTGGCGATTCCCGCCTCGACCTCACACTCACCATGTGCGATGGATCGAGCCGGACCCGCACGACGTTGGCCGGCTCTACGTCGCCGTCGAGGCTGGGGCGCTGATCCGCAGTCCCGACAGCGGCGTCACGTGGCAGGACCGCGTGCCCAGCGGGCCGTATGACACGCATCAACTCGCCACTCATCTCGACGTGCCGGGCCGGCTCTGGTCAGCCGCGGGCGACGGCTTCTTCGAGAGTGATGACGCGGGCCAGACGTGGCAGAAGGCCGAACAGGGCCTGAGACATCGCTACTGCTGGTCGGTGGCGGTCGATCCGCGCGACCCGGAGGCGGTGGTGCTCTCTTGCGCTGCTGGCCCCCGTCAGGCACACGACATCGACCAGGCTGAAGCACATCTTTATCGCCGATCAGGTGGAGGCGACACGTGGCAGGAGGTCCGCGAGGGGTTGCCCGATCCCAAGGGCACCCGCGCCTACGCGCTGGCTGCTGATCCTGTTGAATCGGGCGTCTTCTACGCCGGGGCTGACGGGGCGCTGTACCGCTCAGCCGACGCTGGCGCATCGTGGTCGCAGTTGCCTCTGAACTGGCCCGCGAGTTACAGCGGCTCGCGAATCCACGTGCTCAGAGCGGTAAAAATTGCGTAGCTGAATCGATCACCCCTTGCGTGCGCCAAGGCCGGGCCCATGGCAGCGATCGACATCGCACGAGCATTCCGGCTCACGCTTCAAGCAGATTTTTCAACGTTTGCAGATCCCGGCGCACCCACGCTGTGTCCCGCTCGAACCGCTCGTCCGGCATCCCCGACTGACGGAACAGCATGAGCATCACCTCGCAACCCTGGCCGTTGGGGACGACGCGCATGGGGACATAGATCTCCACGCCCGGCTTGGGGCAGACGAAGTGATCGAGCACGCCAAACGCGTTTTTGGGCGTGAAGCGCACCTCCGCCGATCCTTCGGGCGTCTCCATAATCCATCTCTCGCCGTCGCGGCGCAGCGATCGGCCCAGCCCCGACGCCCACTTCGGGAAATTCTCCGGCGAGGAGAGAAATTCATACGCCTTGGGGTATGGGCAGCGGATACCGATGCTGATCACTCGGGACTCGGCAATCTTCATCGTGGCCTCCTTGATCCAAGGCATAGGGAGCAGGCGGAACCTGAACTGGGGAATACATGAACCGCTGACATCCAGAGGATAGTTCCTCCAAAGAGGGGCAGCGGGCTCTATAGTACAGCGATCCGGCTGTGCCCGCTGGCGCAGCGGCGACGGGGCTGCGGGCCGATGCGGGAGCAAGCCATGACGCAGACCATCCCCGATACGATGCAGGCTGTCGCGATCGACCGCTTCGGCGGCCCGGAGGTGCTCACGCTGCGAACGCTGCCCGTACCCCAGGTCGATCCTGATGAAGTCCTGATCCGCGTCGAGTCGGCAGGCGTGGGCGTGTGGGACCCCTTCGAGCGCGAAGGCGGGTTCGCCCAGATGGCCGGCGTCACGCCGACGTTCCCCTACATCCTCGGTTCCGATGCCGCGGGCACGGTTGTTGCCGTCGGCCGGCGCGTCACCCGCTTCAAGGAGGGCGACCGTGTCTACGCCTTCACGCTGGGGAACGCCAAGGGCGGCGCTTACGCCGAGTATACCGCGATAAAGGAGGAGAATGTCTCCCACATCCCTGGCGGCCTGACGACCGAGCAGGCCGGTGCGATGCCGGTGGACGCGATGACCGCCCTGCGCGGCCTGGACGACACGCTCAAGCTCCAAGCGGGCGAGTCGGTGATGATCTTCGGCGCCAGCGGCGGCATCGGGCACTTGGCGGTGCAGCTCGCCAAGCGGATGGGCGCGCGCGTCCTGGCTGTGGCTTCAGGTGATGACGGCGTGGAGCTGGCTAAGCGGCTAGGCGCCGACGCGGCGGTGGATGGCCGCAAGGACGACGTGGCCGCTGCTTCGCGCGGATTTGCCCCCGACGGACTCGACGCGGCGCTGCTCACCGCAGGCGGCCCAAAAGCCCAGCAGGCGCTATCCGCAGTCCGCGACGGCGGACGAGTCGCCTACCCCAACGGCGTCGAGCCCGAGCCCACCGCCCGCTCCGGCATGAGCGTTCAAAGCTATGACGGCTGGCCCGATCCGCAGGCGATCGAGCGGCTCAACCGCCTGATCGAAGCGCCGGAGGCCGCTTCCGGAAGCCAGCTTCCGGGAAGACCGTTCCAGGTCCACATCGCCCGCACCTTCCCGCTGGAGCGTGTCGCCGACGCTCATCGCGCCCTCCAGACCCATTACCTGGGCAAGCTCGCCCTAATCCCGACGCGCAGCAAGTCATCGTCATAAGGAACGCATCCGAAACAGCACGGGCCGATCAGCACGCCCGCGCCACCCACTTAGCCAGTTGCCGCGGCAGCAACGGGTACTTGCCTCGTTCTTCTTATTCCGAATGCGCGGGTCGAAGGAAGCGTTTATCGCCCTCAAGCCGCTTCTGGAAAGGTTTTACCATCGCCTCGATGGCAGCAGCGGGGGTCAATCCCGCGGGCCAGTCGCTGCGCCGGCGCTGGCGCATCGCCTCCAGCATCGCCTCATAGCCGTCGTGCCCCAGCAGACGCGCCGCCTCGTCAGCGGTGCGCAGGGCCGGCGGCGCGTCGGGTTCGATCAGATCCCCCGTGCTGGTGACGTTTTGAAAATCGGACCCGTCCCCACCCCCGGAATTTTCCTCGGAACTTCCGGAAGTGACCCGCCAGGGGTTGCCGTCGTTGTTGACGTGCCAGCGGTAGACCACGTTGTTCCTGACCGCGATGTTCCGCTGCGGGTGGTCGTCCTCCAGCTCCAGCGCCGCGTGCGGGGCCGGGTAGTCCTTGTAGATGAAGAAGTTCCGCTCGATCACCCCGCCGTCCACGCTGGTGAGGTGGATGCCGATGGCCTGCGCCTGGCCGTTGAGCGTGCGGCCCAGCTCGGTGAAGACGTTGCGGCGGAAGGTCAGGTTCCTCGTCGCGTAGTCGGCGTATCGGCCCGAGCGGCCCACGGTGATCCCGTTGGCGTCGCCCAGGAAGAGGTTGTCCTCCACCAGCACGTTGACCATCCCGCCGGTCCGGTCGGAGCTGATCTTGAGCCCGAAGCTCGAGCCCCTGGCCAGCACGTTGCCCCGGATCACCACGTCCCGGCACTCCTTCAGGTAGATGTTGTGGTTGAACATGGTGGGCCCCCCGGAAGTATCTCCGGAAGAAGAGGACTGGCCGTCTTCATCAAAGGCGGAACCCGACGCCTCTTCCGGGGGCCAGCCGTTGTGATCGAAGAGGCACTCCTCGATGAGGAGCTGGTCGATCCATTTGGCGAAGAGGCCCTGACGTTTGGCGAAGGTGATGATGCACCGGCGGATGGCGATGCGCTGCGAGCGGCCTGAGGGGAAGGTCTGGATGAGCAGGTTGTCGCCATCAGAATTGCCGGCGAAGAGGCAATCCTCAATAAGGATATCCTGAAAAGTGCCTACGAAGCGCAAGTGGCGGATCTCCAGGCCGATCAGCCAGATCTGTCGGCAGCCGGTGCTTTCCACGCGATCAACGCGGGGTCTGGGCTGTCCGGGCCGGCCGGTGAAAATGATCGGCCCGCCGATGCGACCGCTGCCGTTGATCGTCAGCTCAGGCGTGCCGTCCTCGACATAAACCACCTTCGCACGCCTCGGCCAGGGTGTGAAGCCTGCGGCCGAATCCGGCCAATGATCTTGTGGTTCGGCAAGCCTGCTGCGATTGAAAGGCGCGGGCGTGACCGCTGACGGCAAGGCGGGTGGATGGGAAATCGCAGTTGGCGAAATCGCGAGAATTCCCGCCATCCCCCACGTCCAAAGCACGATCCGCTTCAACCAAGCTCGTGGTGATCGCATCACCGGATTCTCCCT
>DASVCG010000015.1:0-4062 GCA_036381755.1 Phycisphaeraceae bacterium
CCCGGCATCAAGCGGACCATCGGCACGGATAGACTGCCCTACAGCTACGCTCAGAACATGGGCCTGCCGCGCAAGAAAACAAACATCTACGGGCCGTCATACGGTGCCGCCTATTACAACCCTTTTTCGCCATTTCACATCAAGGAGCCGTCGCGCACAGCGATTTTCCTGGAATCGACGGTCGGTCTGACGATCAACTACACCACGCCCGCCTACAGCCCCTGGGATCCGATGTTCTATTTTGGCGTGCGGCATCCCGGCAAGACGATGAACGCCACCTTCGTGGACGGCCACTCAGAGGCGCGCCTGGGCGACGAGATCGCGATTCCCAATCCCGTCGATGTCAGCACTTGGCCTGACGGGTACGCCGCTTTCTGGCTGGGCAGCAGCAGCTATCGAAGACCGATCCAGTTTGATTGATCCGGTCTGCCCGGAGGAAGGCCTGAGCCTGCTGGGAACAGAGTCGAAAGCTTCCTGAGGGCCACCCGCCAGCAGCCGTAAAGGGGGCGGTCCGGGTGTGGAGAGCAAGAGAAGTTCGATGAGGTGAAGTGATCATGGATCATGCACGGCTTGATGCTGAACCTTTGACAGCGCCGAGCGCTGCAGCGCGAAAACCTGCTGTATCAGCAGAGGCGCCGGTGATCATTCGGATGCCCACACCGGCGCAGAGCCAGATGACGTCGACCACGGCGAGGCGCAGCACGGCGTCGGAAGAGGCGCAGGACCTTTCGGAATCCGGGGCATCCCCTTCGCCTCACCCGCGTGCTGCGGCCCGATTCGATCTGACGGGCAAGGTGGCCTGGGTGGTCGGCGGGGCGGGGCTGCTGGGAACAGCGGTGAGCCGGGCGCTGGCTGAGCACGGCGCGCGCGTCGTGATCAGCGACATCCGCGGTGAGCTGGCGCGCCAGC
The DNA here is from genome assembly GCA_036381755.1 of Phycisphaeraceae bacterium. GTDB lineage: Bacteria > Planctomycetota > Phycisphaerae > Phycisphaerales > Phycisphaeraceae > DASVCG01. Next base: position 910 of record DASVCG010000015.1, read on the forward strand.
ACGCCGCGACGCTGAAGAGCCAGGGCCTCTGGGCCGACGCCACCGAGCTGGATATCGGCGATGAATCCCGCGTGGCGCAGGACCTGAGCCGAATCCTCCAGAAGCACGGCCGCGTCGATGTCCTGGTGAACATGACCTACTACTACACCAAGACGCCGATGGACCAGATGACCGCGGCGGAGTGGAACGAGGGCATCCGCGTCACGCTCTCGGGCGCTTTCTTCGTCACGCGGGAAGTCGGGCGGGCGATGAGCCGTCAACGCAGCGGGAGCATCATCCACTTCAGCAGCATGTACGGCGTCGTGAGCCCGGACCCGCGGATGTACCCGCCCACGCAGGTGGTCAACCCCATCGATTACGGCGTGGCCAAGGCGGGCGTCCTGCAACTGGTGCGCTACCAGGCGGTGCAGCTAGCGCCGCTGGGCGTCCGTGTCAACGCCATCGTCCCAGGCCCCTTCCCCATCCCGGACACCCAAGGCGGCGACGCCGCTTTCATGGCCAACCTCAAGGCCAAGGTGCCGATGGGACGCGTGGGGCACCCCGAGGAAATCGTGGGCGCGGTGGTGTTCCTCAGCTCCGACGCATCAAGCTACGTCACGGGCACGCAGATCGTCGTCGACGGCGGCTGGACCGCCTGGTGAGGCGCAGGCGAGGAGGCCGCTGTGGCTGCGCTGGTCAAGGATCCACACAACATCCGCTTGGGGCTGGCGGGGATGCTGCGCGACAACCACCACCCCTTCAGTTGGAGCGCGATCATCAACGGCGGCTACGACGCGCAGGCGACGGGACGCTTCGCCGACCCGGTCATCCTGCGATACCTCAGCGCCCAGCCGCCCCAATCGTTGGGGATTCGCGGCGCCCGGGTCACCCACATCTGGTGCGACGACCCGGAAGACGCCCAGCGGGTCGCTGCGGCCTCGAAGGTGCCTCATGTCGTCAGTCGCCCCCAGGACCTGCTGGGGCAGGTGGACGCGGTGCTGATCCCCACGGATCGCGGCCAGGAGCACGTGGCGCGAGCCAGGCTTTACGTTGAGGCGGGAATCCCAGTTTTCATCGACAAGCCCCTGGCTGATCGGGAACAAGACCTGCGCCAGTTCCAGGCCTGGGTGGCCCAGGGCAAGGCGATCATGTCGTGCAGCGCCTTGCGCTTCAGCGTCGAGTTCGCCGCCTGCCGACGGAGGATTCGGGAAGTGGGCAGGCTGAAGCTGATCACGATCACGATGGTCAACAGTTGGGAGCGGTACGGCATGCACGCGCTGGAGGGGGTGTACCCCTTCCTCCCAGCGGGCGGCTGGCTCAGCGTGGTGAACACGGGCAGCGACGGCTGGGGCGATCTGGTGCACGCGCAGCACGGCAGCGGCGTGGCGCTGGTGGCCGCGGTGGCGCCGGGCTTGTCTGGCGCGATGGGGCACCTGCGGCTCTACGGCAGCGACGGCATGCTCGAAGCGCGGTTCAGCGATTCCTTCCGGGCTTTCAAGGCACAGCTCAGCGCCTTCGTGGACTACCTGCGCACAGGCGTGCCGCCTTTTGATTTTCAGGAAACGGTCGAGCTGACGCGGCTGCTGATCGCGGGCATCCGCAGCCGGGAGGAAGGCGGTCGGCGGGTGATGCTGGCGGAGATCGCGAGCGAAGAAGCCGCAACAGCGGGCGTGAGCGACTCGCTGACACCGACGCGGCGTCAGCGCCAATCGCGGTCAGCAGCGAGCGCGCCCAACCAAACACGCACGCCGATCCACCGACGCCGCGAAGATGATCTTGTTTCTAAAGACAAGACCAAGTAAGAAAGGCTCATCAGGTCTTTTTCACTTCAAAGGAATGGAGCGACCCATGAGCCAACACCAGCCGACACGCCGAACCTTCATCAAACTGGCCGGGTGGACGATCCTCCAGGGCGCAGCACTGACCGGCACAGCATGCCGAACCCAAGCCGCCCCCGCCAAGAGCCGCGCGCCAGTGACGCTGAAGCGTCCCTTGAGCCCGCAAGCGTTCAAGGAGCACCTGGCTGGTCCGATCCTCTCGCTGCCTACCACGTTCCATGCCGATCTGAGCGTCAACACGCAGGCTGTGCGGAACATGGTCGAGCGGGCGATGGGCTACGGCGTGCCGGTGGCGGCGCTGACTGCGGGCAACAGCAAATACGCCTGCCTCTCCTATGAGGAAATCAAAGAGGTGACCGCGGCGATGACATCAGCGGTGCAGGGCCGCGCCCTGACGATCGCCGCCACCGGCGATTGGCCTACTCAGCAGGTCATCGATTACGCCCACTTCGCGCAGGCACAGGGCGCTGACGCGCTGCAGATCATGCTGCCCAAAAATCTGAAGACTGAGGATGAGCAGTTCGAGCATTTCCGGCAGATCGCGGACCAGACCTCCCTTCCCCTGGGGCTGCACGGGATCTACTCGGTGCCGCTGTTGCGACGGCTGGTGCAGATCGAGTCGATCGTGGCCATGAAGGAGGACACCGAGCTGACCTACTACATCGACCGGATGATTGAGTTCGGCGGTCGGCTGGAGATTTTCGCGGGCGGGGCTGAGAACCGCTACCTGGTGGGCTACCCCTACGGGGCTCGCGCCTTTTACGCCACCTACACGGGCTTTGCGCCGGATAAGCCCATGATGTTCTGGGAAGCGATCCGCGCCGACGACCTCCCACGCGCCGTCGCTATCACCAAGCAGTACGACTACCCCTTCATCCGACGCTTCTCGCACCCGTTCTGGCATGCGACGCTGGAGTATTTCGGCCTGGCGCAGCGGTACATGCGGCCGCCGTTCGAAACCTGGCCCGAAGCGAAAATGCCGGAAATCAAGGCGTTTTTCGACGAGCAGGGCATTCGCCCTGCCGACTACTCAACCTGACTCGGCTTGAGGCGAGCTTGTGTCATAGGAGCACGTGGATGATCCGCAGCGGCATCAAGGCAAGAGCGGCGATCAAGGTTTGGGTCGTGTTGTTTTTGGCAGCGGGCCTGGGCGTTGCGGGGCCAAGCGCGAAGGCCCAGGCGGATAAGACCGAGCCTTGGGAGAAGCCGGACGACCCCGGCCGTGTTCGCCTGGTGCTGCCGCCGGTCATCTACGCCGCGCCGGGCATCGAGATGAACATCTATTTCCGCAATGTTTGCCTGGTGCTCAATCCCGCGAACTATGTGTTCGATGTTC
>DASVCG010000016.1:0-7597 GCA_036381755.1 Phycisphaeraceae bacterium
CGTTTCCTCGATGGCGCCGACGACCTCGACGATCTCATCGCCGGTGATGAACCGGGCCATGTCGATGATGTGGGCGTTGAGGTCGCCGTGTGCGCCCGAGCCCGCGGCCTGCCGCTGGAAGCGCCACAGCAGGGGGGTGTCGGGCCCGCCCCAGTCCTGCAGATAAGCGGCGCGCACGTGGTAGATGCGCCCCAGTCGGCCTTGCTTCACCAGTTGATGCGCCAGGGCCACCGCGGGGCAGCGGCGGTAGTTGTACCAGACGAAGGTGCGTTGCTTTTTGGCCTTCTGGGCCGCCTGGAGCATCTGCCGGGCGTCGTCGAGCGTGCCGGCCAGGGGTTTTTCGCAGGCCACGTGCTTGCCCGCTTCCAGCGCCGCGATGGCCTGGTCCTTGTGGGCGTCGTTGGGCGTGGCGATGTCCACCAGCCCCGCCTCCGGATCGGTCGCGGCCTGCCGCCAATCGGTGGTCCAATGTTGCCAGCCCCAGCGGGCGGCGAAGGCCTCCAGGTCCTTGGCGTTGCGGGCTGAGATGGTGTGCATCACCGGCTTCAGCGGCACATCGAAGAACTTGGCGACGTTCAAAAAGGCGTTGGAGTGCGCCCGCCCCATGAACTTGGAGCCGATCAAAGCGACGTGGATCGAGCGATCAGCCATGATGTGATCTCCGGAAACCTCCCTCATCAGCGGTCCAGGCGACAGTGGCGGCACCATCATAACGGGATGTACAATCCAGCGGTATAGCGCCGGTGCTGCGCAGCGGGCCAGCAGGCTTGGGCTGGCCCCATCGATGCATCAAGATGAATCAGGCCTGATCGGTCGAATCGCGCAGCCGATTCATGGCTCAGCCGCGATGAGCCCGACCGGATGGCCGTGGGATCAAGGGGTGTGCCATGCTGGCGGATCGGGTTGAATCGATTGGTCGCACCGTGATGAACCGCCTGGAGGGGTTCGGCCGGTTCGCCCATTTCGCCGCGGCCATCGCGGCCTGGGCCTTGCGGGGCGCCGGCGGCTTCGGCCGATTCCGCCTGCTCCTGCCCCAGCTTTATCAGGTGGGCACGCTGAGCATCCCCGTCGTGGTGCTGGTGGGGGCGTTCGTGGGCGCGGTGCTGGGCGTGGAGGCCTACGACCAGTTCGCCGCCATCGGGCAGGAGGCCCGCCTGGGCGGGATCATCCACATGTCCGTGGTCAAGCAGATCGGGCCGGTGCTGGCGGCGGTGATGATCGCGGGGCGCGTCGGCGGGGCGGTCAGCGCCGAGATCGGCACCATGCGCGTCACCGAGCAGATCGACGCCCTCCGCGTCATGGGCGCCGACCCCATCTCCTACCTCGTGGTCCCCCGCGTCATGGCCTGCCTCATCATGCTCCCCGTGCTCACCATCTTCAGCGACCTGACGGGCGTCCTCGGCGGATACCTCGTCACCGTCCGCGGCTTCGGCGTCGACGCCAGCGACTACTGGGAATTCTCCGCACGCTTCGTGGGCAACTGGGACGTCTTCACCGGCCTGATCAAAAGCGTGATCTTCGGCCTGGCCATCGGCGTGATCAGTTGCTACAAGGGCTTTTACTGCGAAAGCGGCGCCGCGGGCGTGGGCCGCGCCGCCACCGACTCCTTCGTCACCAGCTTCATCGCCATCATCGTCGTCAACTTCTTCCTGGCCAAGTTCCTCAAGGACCTGTACGACGTCATCTACGGCTACGGCGGGCCGACGGCGTTCACCGGCTGACGCCCGCGCTCCCGCCGCGCGCCACGATGCTTCACAGATCAGCCGACCCGCCCGACGCGTTGAGCGACCAGTCGTAATCGAGAAACACCACCTCGATGGGCTTGCCCGCTTCCACCGCTTCGCGCAAAAGCGGGTTGAACTGCGCCGCGTAATCCACCACCGTGTCAGCCACCTGCTCAAAATCAGAGCCATACCACTGGTACAGCTTCGTCAGCTCCAGCCGGCCCGAAAGCGGGTCGAACCGGAACCACCGCGAGCCGTTGCGGTGCACGATCAGGGCCTGATCCTGGAGCTGCTCGTCGATCCGTGAGCCCACATACGCCTCACGCCGCAGCGGCGGGCAGCCGATGCTCGCGCAGTTCACCGCGAAATGGATGCGCGGCTCGCGGAACTTGCCGCGGATCTCCTCGTGCTCGATCTGGTTGAGCGTCAGCATCCGCCCGCCCAGGTTCCACCGCGGGCCGTCCCAGGGCTGGTCGATGTCGCGGATCGACTCCACCGGCCAGTGGTCCAGGATCAGCCGCAGCGTGAAGGCGTTGTAGGCGTTGATCAGCATCGCCAGCTTCTCATCGCGGCTCAGCTTCTCAAAAGGCGCTTGTGCCAGCTCCGCCAGGTACGCATCCAGCTCCGCTGCGTTTTGCTGGAGCCTGGCGTAGTCCACCAGGCCCTGGTCATCAACCACCTGCTTAAGCAGCGCATCGAAGCGGCTGTGGTCGAAGCGGTCGCCTGAGGTTTGGGAATCGTAATGCTCAGCCAGTGTGACCCGAGGCGGGCCGCCCAGCCTCGCCAGCGCACGGCTCAGGGCCTGGCGGTTGAGCTGCGCCCAGACGCCCGCAGTCAGCATCAGCACCGCGATGAGCACCAGCACCACGGTTCGGCCGTGAGAGTTTGCAGGCGATGCCGGCTCCACCCGCGCAGGCTCGCGCTGGTTCGCTGGCGAATCTGTCGCTTCCAGCGCCGCTTGACGCGCCAGCTCCCGACGCGCGAGGCGCGTCAGGTACACCGTCACCGCCACCGTTGCTGCCAGGCCCACCAGGGAGAAGATCATCCGGCTCATCGTCGCCTCCTGCACTTCAACCGCGGCGCGCCCCAGCGAGCCCAGGTAAACATAAAGGAACGTGCCCGGCAGCATCGCTACCCAACTGGTCAGCACGCACGGCCAGAAGCGGATGCCCGTCAGGCCGTAGAAGTAGTTTTGCAGGTTGAACGGCACCGCGGGCGACAGCCGTAAGAGCGCCACGATCCGCCAGCCGCCACGGCTGATCGCCCGGTCCATCGCCGCGAAGCGTGGGGACTGCTGCGCCAGCCGCGTCACACGCTCGCGCGCCGCGTATCGGCCGATCAGCATCGCCATCGCTGCGCCCAGCGTCGAGCCCACCGACGCTGAGGCAACGCCCCACCCCAGCCCGAACAGCGCCCCAGCCGCCAGCGTCAGCGCCGAGCCCGGCAGCATCAGCACCGTCGCTACCGCATAAATCCCGGCAAACGCCAGCGGCCCCCACACGCCCAGCGCATCAATCGCCCGCGTCAGCCGCTCCAGCCCTTCCCCGATCGGCAGCGCCTGGAGGAACAGGAACAGGCCGATCACGATGCCCGCTGCTGCGGCCCAGCGCACCAGCGTGACGCGGGCGGAGGACGGCGTGTTGTCCGCGGCTCGGCTCATCGCTTGCATTGCTCGCATCGCTTACTTGCAGCGTTCACCCGCCCGATGGCGCTACGGCTTCATCCTCGCTTCGGCGCGTCGGCGAGCCCGATGGTACAGCCAGGCGAACACTTTCTGCACGCGCGGCGTCAACCGCGACCGCTGATAAGCGTCCGCGGCTTTGCGACAGATTTCGCTCAGCGTCGGGTAGGCGTGCACCGTGCCCGCCAGCCGCGACAGCCCGATGCCGTGCTGGATCGCCAGCGCCAGCTCGTGCATCAGCTCGCCCGCGTGCGGGCCCACGATCGTCCCGCCCAGGATGGCGTCCTTGCCCCGCGCGGTGAGCACCTTGGCAAAGCCGCGGTCCTGGCCCGCCACGATCGCCCGGTCCAGGTGATCGAACGATTGCGTCCACACGTCGTACGCGACGCCCAGCCGCTGCGCCTCGCTCTCGTTGAGGCCCACGTGCGCCACCTCCGGCTCGGTGTAGGTGCACCACAGGGCCGCCCGGCGGTCGAGCCTGGTCTTGCGGATCGGCAGCAGCATGTTCCGCACCACCACGCGCGCCTGCGCATCAGCCATGTGGGTGAACAGGAACAGGCCCGTCACGTCCCCCGCGGCGTAGAGGTGCGGTTGCGTGGTCTGTAAATAATCGTTGACGATCACGCCACGCGGCCCCGCCTTCACACCGGCAGCATCGAGATTGAGCGACTCGATATTGGGCGTACGGCCGACGGCGATGAGCAGGGCATCGGCCTCCAGCTCCCCAGCCGGCTGGCCATCGCCCGCTCCAACCAGGCTCAGCGTCACGCCGCCCGCGTTCATCCGCGCTCGCGCCGCCTGCGTGTTTAAGCGCACCTCCACGCCCTCTTGTTGCAATGCTTCAAGCAGGCAGGCGGAAGCGTCGGGGTCTTCGCGGGGCAGCAGCCGCGACGCACGCTGAACGATCGTGACCCGCACGCCCAAACGCTGGAACACCTGCCCAAGCTCGCAGCCTACGGGCCCTCCGCCGATCACCGCTAACCGCTTGGGCGGCTCGTGCATCTGGTCGAAGATCGTCTCGTTGGTGTAGTAGGGCACCTGGTCGAGCCCGTCGATATCGGGCATCGTGGGCCGGCTGCCCGAGGCGATCACGAAGTTGACCCCGCGCAGGCGCGTCCCGTCCACCTCCACCTCGTACGGCGAGAGGAAGCGGGCCTGGCCGCGGAACACGTCCACGCCCAGCGATTCGAAACGCTGCTGCGAGTCGTTGGGCTCGATGCGGGTGCGACAGGCGCGCATCCGCTGGAACACCTGGTCGAAGTCGAACCGCGGCTCCATCGGCAGCAGGCCGTAGCGATGCCCCTCGCGGATGGCCTGGATGCGACGCGCGCTGGCGATCAGCGCCTTGCTGGGCACGCAGCCGTAGTTGAGGCAGTCGCCGCCCATCTTGTGCCGCTCGATCAGCGCGACACGGCCGCCCAGCCCCGCGGTGCCCGCAGCGACAACCAGCCCCGCAGCGCCCGCACCGATCACCACCGCGTTGTAAACCCCTTCACCTTTTCGCATCGCGCAGAGCCTTCGATCCGGGCGGCGCAGCAAAAGCGGGCTCATCTTTCGCCGCATGCCGCTGCGGAGCCGGCGCCATCCGCTGATGCCACGCGCACACACGCTGTGGCGGCAAGCCCAGCCGGTAAAGCAGCACCGCCAGCCCGTTGGCCAGCGTCGTCCGCACCAGCCCGTTGGCCTCCCAGCGCCGCCCGGAGGTGATCGCCGCGGAGCGCAACAGCACAAGCCGACCGACGCGCCGCATTCGGCAGATCAGATCATAGTCCTCCAGGATCGGCAGGTCCGCAAAGCCGCCCAGCGCTTCGAACACCGATCGACGAATGAAGATCGCCTGGTCGCCATAGGGCAGCTTCAGCCACCTGGTGCGCAGGTTGACCGCGGGCGCCACCCACCGCACGCGCCGCAGCGGCGAATCGATGCGCAGCCGCATCGCCCCGCCGACGACGCGCGGATCGAGCATCGCCCGGCGAAGCGCCCCCATCGCGCCGGGCTCCAGCCGCGTATCCGCATGGAGGAACTGGAGCACCTGCCCCTGCGCCGCAGCCGCCCCCGCATTCATCTGCCTCGCTCTGCTGCGCTGCGACTGGATCACGCGGTCAGCCCCCTGTTGACGAGCCAGTTGCACCGTGCCGTCCGCGCTGCCCCCGTCCACCACGATTACTTCCACGCCCGGCCCGCGCTCCACCGACGCCAGCGCTTGAGGCAGATGGGCCGCCTCATCAAGCGTCGGGATGATCACCGACACGCTGGGCAGCATGGCCAAGGCTCCGGCGTCAGGGCAGGTTCGGCTGCCACAAATAGTAGACCCCCACCGGCGTGTCGAAGCCCAGCAGCCGGCCCACGTTGAGCTGCACCAGGTTCACCTGCGTGCCCGCAGCGGGCACGGGCGCCACAGCGTAGGGCGAGGCGACGTACTGAAGCGGGCGGTGGTAGAGCACCAGGTCCGCTGATTCGATGCCCGCCAACTGCTTGGCCAGCGCGAAGGCGTCGTAGATGTCGCCCGTGCGGTCCACCAGCCCCAGCGCCGCCGCCGCTTCGCCGCTCATCACCCGGCCGTCGGTCACGCGGGCGAATTCTTCCTGCGGGATCTGCGGCCGAGCATGGCGCACCACCTCGACGAAGCGCGCGTAGAAATCATCAACCAGATTTTGGAGCACCTGCCGATGTTCAGGCGTCAGCGTGCTCAGCGGCGAGCCGGCCTCCTTGTTGGGCCCGCTGGTGATCGCCTGGGCCTGCACGCCGATGCGTGCTAGCGCCGGCTGAAGGCTCAGCGTCTGCACGATCACGCCGATGCTGCCCGTCACCGTGGTGGGGTAGGCCACGATCCGGTCCGCGGCGCAGGCCAGGTAGTAGCCACCGCTGGCGGCCACGTCCATCATCAGCGCCACCACGGGCTTGCCGGTGGTCTGGCGGAACCGCTGCACCTCGCGGTGCATCGCGTCGCTGGCGGTGACCGTTCCGCCGGGCGTGTTGAGCCGTAGGATCACCGCTTTGACCCGCGGGTCGTCCGCCGCCTCAGCCAGCTTCTCGTGCAGCGAGCCCAGCGGGTTCTCGCCCGGCTGAAGCAGCTCGGGCTTCTCGACGCTCAGCAACAGCCCGCTGACGTCGATCACCGCCACGCGGTCGCTGAACCATCGGCCGTCGGAGAGAACCTTGGTCCGCGTCAGCCGTTGATCGATGGGCGCAGGCCCTACGGAGAAGGACAGCGGCCCGCACCCGCTTGCCGCCAAAATCATCCAGCCGATCACGATGATTGAGGTGATTCGCATCGCCGCCTCCGCACGCTTGCGCCGTCGGGTCCGGTTCGCCCCCTCCAGCCCGCTATCCTACCGGCAGGCGGGCCGATCGGGGCAGCGATTCGCCAATTCAACAGCGCAGCAGCGGAAGCACCGCGTCACCGGACGTACCTGAACCGCTGGATGTACGCCATGCCCTCCAGCAGCGCCCGCAGCTCGGGCACGTCCGCCACCTCAAGCAAGCCGAAGCAAAATAGCGATGGGTGATTTTCGTACCGCTCGCCCCACTCGATGAGCCGCGTCAGCGTGGTCAATTCCCGCGCGACGCTAAGCGACGCGAACAGCTCCCGCTTGAGCGCCGCTGCCACCAAGCAGGCGAAGGACGCGGTGGTGCCGATCGCAGCCAGGTCGACGCGCTGCGCCCCGGTCAGCTCGCTTGCGAGCTGCGCGCAGGCGTGGATCTGCGCCACCTGAATCCCCAGCAGGCGATGCCCCGCTGATTCAAGAAGCATGGACAGCCGATGATCGCACCGGTTCTCGCCCATGCCGAAGATGTCCGCAACCACAGCGTTCGTCGGATAGGCGGCCAGGCAGTATTCGCAGGGCGGCGTGTGGCCGGCGCGGCCCGATTCGTCGATGATCAGCGTGGCCGTGGCCGTATCGTCACCCCGCTTCACGGACACCGGGATCGTCATCGCGCCCACGCGAAGCTCATAGTTGGCCGTCGAGGGGTCGCCCAAGGCATCACCGATTTTTCGCCAGGACACCGCTTCCTCCCGGGGCAGGCGGATAACCTCGGCGATCCGCGACCGCAGGTCGCTGCGATCCGACGCGGTCCACATCAGCGGGCGCGCGTGCGCCAATTGCTTGGCGCGACGGTAAGCGATCTCCATGATGTGGGTTTGCTCATCGGGCAGGCCCACGTTCAGCTCCCATTCGGGAAGGATCTC
>DASVCG010000017.1:0-4040 GCA_036381755.1 Phycisphaeraceae bacterium
GCGCGATCGTGCTGGGCGGGGAGAGCGTGCTGCCTTATGCCGCCACCGCACCGCTGCCTCCGGGTGTGAGCGAGCTGCTTTTGGCGGGGTTTCTCAACGGCAGGGGCATCGAGCTGGTCCCTTGCCAGACCGTCGACCTGCATGTGCCGGCCAACGCGGAGATCGTGATCGAGGGCTACGTGAGCACGCAGGCCGGCGGCGTCGGCTACGACCCGCGCAGGCCCAACGCCCCGCCGCTGAACCTGGAGCACGAGGTTTTTGAGGGGCCCTTTGGCGATCACACCGGCTATTACTCGCTGCCGGACCGGTACCCGGTGTTCGAGGTGACCGCGATCACGCACCGGCGCGACCCGATCTACCCCACGACGATCGTCGGCCTGCCCCCGCAGGAAGATTACTACATGGGCAAGGCGACGGAGCGGATCTTCCTGCCGCTCTTGCGGACGCTGATCCCGGACATTTTGGATTACGACCTGCCCATGTTCGGCGCGTTCCACAACTGCGCGTTCGTGAAGATCCGCAAGGAATATCCGCTTCAGGCCCGGCGGGTGATGCACGCGATCTGGGGCGCGGGGCAGATGGCCTGGACCAAGTTCATTGTCGTGGTGGATGAGGATGTGGACGTGCACGACCACGAGCAGGTGCTGTTCCACCTTTGCGCCAACTGCGACCCGGGGCGTGATGTGGAGGTGGTCAACGGCCCGCTGGATATTCTTGACCACGCGGCCCCCCGGCTGGGCGCGGGCCACAAGATGGGCTTCGACGCGACGCGGAAGATGCCCGGCGAGGAGGTCAGCGGCCACGCGGTGCGCGACTGGCCGCCCATCATCGCCATGAGCCGCGACATCCAGCAACTGGTCGACCGCAGGTGGAAGGAGTACGGCCTGGATTGACCGCGGGCCAAGCCGGCTGTCTCGCTGCGGCCTTCGCAGAAGCGCGATTGCAAATTCCGGGCGATGAGGCATCCTGATTGGGTTGTCAGGCTGCCAAACGCGAATTGATTTTTGGGAAAAACAGTTATGCCGTTTGCGATCGAGCCAGGTCAGACGATTGTGTTCGTCGGGGATTCGATCACCGATTGCGGCAGGCGCGCCCAGGCGGCGCCCTTGGGCGAGGGTTACGTGCGGATGATCAACGATTTGATCACCGCGCGCTACCCCGAGCTGAACCCGCAGGTCATCAACGTGGGCATCGGCGGCAACACCGTGCTGGACCTGTTCAACCGCTGGAGCGATGACGTCATCCGCCACCGGCCCGACTGGGTGAGCGTCAAGATCGGCATCAACGACGTGCACCGCTGGCTGATGAACGGCCAGGAGCCCGTGCCGCCCCAGCGGTTCGCGGAGCTTTACGACCGCATCCTCGATCGGCTGCGCCAGGAAACCTCCGCCAAGCTCGTCCTGGTCGACCCGTTCTACATCTCGACGGACCGATCGCCCGATTCGTTCCGCGCCCGCGTGCTGGAGCATCTGCCGGCCTATCTCCAGGTCGTGGAGGACATGGCCAAGCGGTACGACGCCCGGCACGTGCGGACGCACCAGGTGTTTCAGAAGCTGCTTGATCGCTATCCAGCGGACCGCTTCTGCCCCGAGCCGGTGCACCCTTACCCCGGCGGGCACCTGGTGATCGCGCACGAGTGGCTCAGGGTGATGGGCTGGTAGGGGAGGCCGCTGCGGGCGGCTGCATCAGGGAGCGGAGGCGTCCGGGCCTGGCGCGGGGAAAAACGCGTCCTCCAGCATCAGGCTCAGGCAGTGGTAGATCGGCAGGTGCAACTCCTGCACGAGGAGCGTGCGGGATTCGGGCACGCGGATGCAGCAGTCAGCCAGCTCCGCGAGCCACCCGCCGGCCTGGCCCGTCAGCGCCAGCACCCGCATGTCCCTGGCCCTGGCGGCTTGGGCTGCGCGGCAGATGTTACGCGCCTGGCCCGAGGTGCTGATGCCCACCAGCACGTCGCTGGGCGATCCCAGGCTCCACACCAACTGGGCGTACTCCAGCTCGGCGTCGATGTCGTTGGCCACGGCGGTGCGCAGCGAGGTGAAGCCCGTCAAGGGAATAGCGGGCAGGCCGCCCTGGAGGCGGTTAGCCAGCTCCGGCGGCAGGGGCTCCCTGGCCTGGGGGGGCAGGGGGCGACGCGACTCAAACCCCTTGAGCAGTTCGCCGGCCCAGTGCTCCGCGTCGGCGGCGCTGCCCCCGTTGCCGCACAAAAGCACCTTCCCGCTGCGGCGAAACGCCTGCTCCAGCAGGACAAACGCCGACTCGATATCAGCCCGGCAGGCCTCAAGCTGCGGCCGGCGGCGGATCAATTCAGCCAAATGGTCACGCTTCACGATAATGCCCTTGCCCTTCTTCCGATCAGGACACCACTTTACCCCAAAAATCGGCTGCGGATCGGAGCCGACCAGCGGCTTGACGCGAAGCGGGGCTTGGAGAGGCCCGCGGGGACGCTGCGGCAGGGGCCTGCGCCGTGGAACGTGGGGTGCAGACTGGAATGATTCCTGGATAGGCTGAGGCCGGCGGCCAAGGCGGATTTTCCCGGCATTCGCTGCGAAAACGATGCACCGCTGCGTTTGAATGGGATGAGGCGAACTATTAGAATCGCGCCGCCCGGCACGTCATGCCGGCTTCGTGGTCGTATAAAAAGAGCCGCGCGCCTGGCGCGGCGGTTCGCTCCGCTTATCTTTGAGAAGGACGATACAGGGGATGGCTACCACCGCTACTCGTCGACGGTCGATCCGGTCCAAGTCCAAGAAGGCCCGCCTGCCCAGGCGCGCCACCTCCGCGGGCAAGATGGTGTATTACTTCGGCCCCAGCCGCACGGACGGCGACGGCTCGATGAAGGCCCTCCTGGGCGGCAAGGGCGCTAATTTGGCGGAGATGACCGCCATCGGCCTGCCCGTGCCCCCCGGCTTCACCATCACCACCGAGACCTGCGCCCGCTATTACGAGACCGGCGGCAAGCTGCCCCCCGGCCTGATGGAGCAGGTGCACGCGGGGATGCGCCTGATCGAGAAGGACACGGGCAAGAAGTTCGGCGACGGCGGCAACCCGTTGCTCGTGTCGGTCCGCTCCGGCGCCGCGGTGTCGATGCCGGGCATGATGGATACCGTCCTGAACCTGGGCCTCACCGACACCAGCGTCGACGGCCTCCAGACCGCCACCGGCAACGCCCGCTTCGCCCTGGACGCCTACCGCCGACTCATCAACATGTTCGGCGACGTGGTGATGGGCGTGGACCATGACCACTTCGAGTCCGAGTTCACCCGCATCAAAAACCTTTACCACGCCAAGCAGGACACCGACCTGGGGCCCGACGGCCTGGCGGAATTGGTGGAGGCCTACAAGGCGGTCTACCGCAAGTACACGGGCGAGGAGTTCCCGCAGGATCCGTACGTTCAGCTTGAGAAGGCCATCGAGGCGGTCTTCAAGAGCTGGAACACGCCCCGCGCGATCCGCTACCGGCAGATCAACGAGATCACCGGCCTACTGGGCACCGCGGTCAACGTTCAGGCCATGGTGTTCGGCAACATGGGCGAGGACTCGGGCACCGGCGTGGCGTTCACCCGCGATCCGTCCACGGGCAAGAACGAGTTTTACGGCGAGTTCCTCGTCAACGCCCAGGGCGAGGACGTGGTCGCGGGCATCCGCACGCCCCGGCCGGTGCGTGAGATGCCCAGGTGGGACGCCAAGGTCCACAGGCAGCTCCTGAAGATCAAGGACATCCTGGAGAAGCACTACAAGGATGTTCAGGATTTCGAGTTCACCATCGAGCGGGGCAAGCTCTACATGCTCCAGACGCGCAGCGGCAAGCGCACCGGCGCTGCGGCGGTCAAGATCGCCTGCGACATGGTGAAGGAGCGGCTGATCGACAAGACCACCGCGGTCCTGCGCGTCCCGCCCAACGATCTGAACCAACTGCTTTTGCCCTCGTTCGATCCGAAAGCGCCGCGTCAGGTGCTGGCGGAGGGCCTGCCGGCTTCGCCCGGGGCGGCGGTGGGGCGGTTAGCCTTCACCGCGGCGGAGGCCGCTGACCGCGCCCACGC
>DASVCG010000018.1:0-5298 GCA_036381755.1 Phycisphaeraceae bacterium
ACGGCGTGCACTACGGCCACCGCACCCGTGAGGCCCAGGACCTCATCGACCTTTACTGCCGATCCCGCAGCGAAAGCCTGGGCCCGGAGGTCAAGCGCCGCATCATGCTGGGCACCTACGCCCTCTCCAGCGGCTACTACGAGGCGTATTACCTGCGAGCCCTGAAGGTCCGCCGACTTATCAAGCAGGATTTCGATCAGGCCTTTGAGCGCTGCGACGCGATCCTGTGCCCCACCACCACCGGCCCGGCCTTCAGGCTGGGTGAGAAGATTGACGACCCCCTGGCGATGTACCTCAACGACGTGTACACCGTGAACGTGAACCTGGCGGGCATCGCTGGCATCAGCCTGCCCGCGGGCTTTGCCGAGGTTGACGGTCATCGGCTGCCCGTGGGCGTGCAGCTCATCGGCCCAGCGTTCCAGGAAGCCGGGCTCCTGCGCATCGCGCGGGTCTTCGAGGCCGCGACCGATCACCATCAGCAGCGGCCCGAGGTTTGAGGGCCATCGATGATCGACGATCGGCGATAGGCGATGGGTTGACCGCGAAGTGGCCGTGCGGCGCGTGGCCCGCTGCCTTTTCCAATCAGACATCGCCGATCACGGATCATCAATCACCCATCAGGCCAGACCCGCCATGCCTCAAGACAAGCGGCCTTATCTCGGCGTGGACCTGGGCGGGACGAACATCGGCGTGGGGGTTCTCTCAGCCCAGGACGAGGTGCTGGCGCAGCATCGCGTCAAGACCAAGGCCCAGGAAGGCCCGCAGGCGGTGCTGGACCGCATCGCTCAGGCGGCGGACGAAGTGCTCAAGCAGGCCGGCTTCAAGCGCAGCCAGGTCGGCGGGCTGGGCATCGGCGCGCCGGGCGCGGTGGACGTGGCTGCGGGCGTCGTGCTCCAGGCGGTGAACCTGCGATGGACGCACATGCCTCTGGCTGAGCAACTGACCCAGCGGCTGGGGATGCCTGTTGTCGTGGACAACGATGTCAACGCCGGCACGTGGGGTGAGTTCTGCCTCGGCGCTGGGCGAGGCGGGCAGGACCTGCTGGGCGTGTTCGTCGGCACGGGCGTCGGCGGCGGGTTGGTGCTCAACGGCCGGCTCTTCCACGGCCCGTGCCTCACCGCGGGCGAAATCGGCCACACCGTCCTCAACGCGGACGCTCCTCTGGGCAGGCAGACCGTCGAGAACCTCGCCAGCCGCGCCGCCATCGCCAATCAGCTCACCCAGCTCATCCAATCGAACCACCCCAGCCGACTGCCCGAGCTGGCCGGCGGCAAACTCAAGAAAATCCGATCGGGCCTGATCGCCCAGGCGTATCAGGCCGGCGACGAGCTGACCATCCGCGTCGTCCACCAGGCCGCCCGCTACATCGGCGCAGCGGTGGCCAACGCGGTGAACCTCCTGAGCCTGTCGCGGGTGGTGCTCGGCGGGGGGCTCAGCCAGGCCCTGGGCGAGCCCTGGCTCCACCAAGTCCAGGCCGCTTTCCAGGAGCACGCCTTCCCCCCAGAGCTGGGCGATCGCTGCCAGATCGCCCTGTGCGGCCTTGGCGACCTGGCTGGCGTCATCGGGGCGGCGCTGCTGGCCCGACAGCGGCTCCAAAACCCCCCCAGAACGACCTAAAAACCCCAATCGTGAGCCGGCTGAGCAGGGATGTCTTGATCCTGAATCAAAAATCCACTAAAAATTGAAGGTGTCGGGCTTCCTTAGACGACGGTTTTGAACATAACCTCTAGCTTTCTCCCCTCCGCCCCGTTGTCGCTTCGGCGACAGCGGGGTTTTTTGTTTTTCTGTGTTTCAATTTTTGTGTTTCAAAATGAGCCCTCCCCCAACTCCCCCCAATGCGGGAGCGGGTCGGGCATTCGCGGTTGTGATGGGTGAATTGGAAGCGGCGCTGCGCTCTCGGGGGAAATCACCGATCAAGATTGATCACGCTGGGCGCTGACGATGCGCGGCGGGTTCTTGGGCCGGCCCGAGCGCGGATCGGCCAGCGGCGTGCTCGCGATCTTGTCCACCACCTCCAGCCCGTTGACCACGCGGCCGAAAGCGGTGTACTGCCCGTCCAGGTGCTGGCAGTGCTCGCGGCTGAGGCAGATGAAGAACTGCGAGCCGGCTGAATCGGGGTCGGCTGACCGGGCCATCGACAGCACGCCCTTGTCGTGCGGCCGATCGTTGAACTCAGCCTTCACGTGCCAGCCCGGCCCGCCGGTGCCGTCGCCCCGCGGGCATCCGCCCTGGATGACAAAGCCCGGCAGCACGCGGTGAAACGTCAGGTTGTCATAAAAACCTTCGTCCACCAGCTTGAGAAAATTCTCCACGTGGTTGGGGGCCACGTCGTTCCACAGCTCGACGGTGAGCTGGCCCTCGGTGGTTTGCAGCTCGACGCGGGGATAAGCGGCCATGTTTCGCCTTTCGTGGGAGTGAGCCGGGGTCTGCGAATCAACGCTATCGCCTCAGCATAGCGCGCCGGGCAGGCCCACGCCAATCGGCCGTCATGTTGCAAGCGCGTTCAGACCGGTTACCATCCCCGCTTGACACGTTGCAAGCCGCGAAGAAAGGAATGATCCGATGAGCCGCAGCAGCGGGCCCAAGATCGTCATCGTCGGCGGGGGCAGCAACGCCTGGACGCCTCAGATCGTACGCGACATCCTGCTGACGCCTTCACTGGCCCGGTCGCACATCGTGCTCCACGACATCCGCAAAAAGGCCAGCGACCTGAACAAGGCGTTCCTCGACCTCCTCCAGCCCAGGCTGGGCTCGCAGGCGACGATCGTCTCAACGAACCAGCAGGCCAGGGCCTTCGACAAGGCCGACTACTTCATCATCACCATCTCCACCGGCGGGCTGGACGCGATGGCGCACGACCTGGCCATCCCCCAACGCTACGGCATCTACCAGACCGTGGGCGATTCCACCGGCCCGGGCGGCTGGGCGCGCTTCATCCGCAACTTCGACGTCTTCGCCGATATGGCCAAAGCCATCAACCGATACGCGCCCGGCGCCATGGTGCTCAACTACACCAACCCCATGGCCACGCTCACCGACGTGCTGGCGCGCCTCTGCCAGGGCCCGGTCGTCGGCCTGTGCCACGGCCTGTTCGAGAACATCGACTTCCTTCAGCGCTACTACCGCCTCAAAAGCGAGCATGAGCTGTCGCTGCGCTACGGCGGGCTGAACCACTTTTTCTGGATCACCCACGCCCGCGCCAGGCAAAAAGACGTGCTGGCCGACCTGGCCCAGCGGCTCAAGCGCCAAAGCTTCACCGACCTGCTCCGCGACAGCAGCCCCGACCCGATGGGCTTCAAGTCCAACCGCGAGGTCGCGACTGAGCTGTTCCGCCTCACCGGCGTGCTGCCTTACCTGGGCGACCGCCACACCTGCGAGTTCGTCCCCTGGTACCTCAACGACAAGGGCGCGCTTGGCCGGTACAAGATCATCCGCACCACCGTCGCCCAGCGCCGCACCGCCTTTCGCCAGCGGCATCGCCAGTTGGAGCGGATGGTCCGCACCGGCAAGATCCCCGCTTTCTACGAGCGGCGCAGCCGGGAGACCGCAGCGGACATCATCGACGCCCACAGCCAGGGCAAAACGTTCATCGACGTGGGCAACACGCCCAACACCGGGCAGATCGAGAACCTGCCCCGCGGCGTGGTGGTGGAAACCGCGGTGCGCGTCGACGCGACGGGCCTGACGCCCCTGGCCTTCGGCCCGCTGCCGCGTCAGGTCCTGGGCCTGGTCGAGCCGCACGCGCACGCTTACCAGATGGTGGTCGACGCGTGCATGACGGGCGACCGCCAACTGGCCCTCCAGGCGCTGCGGCTGGACCCGCTCAGCAGCCGACTCGACGGCCAGAAGCTCACCCGCATGGGCCAGGAGCTGCTGGGCGCGCACAAGCGGTTCATCACCGCCTTTTGACCCCGGCCAGCGATCACATTTTTCAGCCTGCGAAAAGCAGCCGACCTGTCAGCAGCGGCCTACCATCGGACGCTGGTTCTTCCTGAAGCTTCCCGGAAGCGGGGGATGGCCTGCCCGCCTGACCGCGGCGATGATCCGCTCGTCGATGTCGCGATGTGGTCAAGCCGCAGCCCGCGGGAGCCGACGGTGAGGATGGGCATGGCGTGAAGGAGCGGATGAAGGGGCCCGCTGCGCCGCGGACCTTTAGTTAGTTGGTCAAATCTCAAAGGAGTTGGCCGTCATGGTGTATCCTCGATCCACGGACGCCTCGGTGGCCCGTGTGCTGGCGGAGCTGCCGCCGTTCCAGCGATGGCAGAATCGGCCGCTGCCCCGCCAGTTGCGTCAGACGCTGCACGAGCTGGACCAGCAGACGCTGATGAGCCTGGCCGCCCACGTCCTTCAGCGGATCGTGGAGCAGGACCCGCTTCCCCCCAGCCGCGCGGGCTATCCGCTTTCGGATCACTCCCCGCTCAGGTGAGGGCGGTTCGCATAGCTAGCGGATTCGCCTGGGGTTACGGCCGGAGGGGCCACGGGGCGGGCGGTGAGAGGCCGGGGAAGCGGTTTCGCTCTCGTCGGGGCTTGCCGATGGGGTCGGCTCGCTGCTGGCAGCGGCCTCGTGCGGGCTGGCTGAAGTGGAGGGCTGGCTGTCGTGGGGGGGCTCCTCGTGGCCTTCATATCGGCCGAAGATCATCCGCCCCGCGGAAGTTTGCAGCGTGCTGGTGACGACGAGGTTGACCTCCTGCCCCAGGTGGTGCCGCCCGCCCTCGACGACGACCATCGTGCCGTCCTCCAGGTAGCCCACGCCCTGGGCGGGCCCCTCGCCGGGCTTGACGACCTTCACGCTCAGGTGCTCGCCTGGGAGGACCACCGGCCGCATCGCCTTGGCCAGGTCGTTGAGGTTGATCACGTCCACGCCGCGCAACGTAGCCACCTTGTTGAGGTTGTAGTCGTTGGTCATGATCCGCGCCTGGAGCCGCTGGGCCAGCAGGATCAGCTTCTGGTCCACGGTGGCGCCTTCCTCAGCCGGGTCGGTCTCCTCGATGGAGACATCGACGATGGGGCATTCCTGGAGCTTTTGCAGGATCTCCAACCCCCGCCTGCCACGCGCCCGGCGGAGCTTGTCTGCCGAGTCGGCGATCGCCTGAAGCTCATTGAGCACGAACTTGGGCACCACCAGCAGGCCCTGCATCACCTTGGTCTGGACGATGTCCAGCACCCGCCCGTCCACGATGACCGAGGTGTCCAGGAGCGTGGGCCGGTTGCCCCGGATCTGCTTGGCGAACTCCACGTAGGGGATGACGAAGCGGAAATCGTCCTTGGTCTGAAGGACCAGCGAGATGCCCAGGTAGC
>DASVCG010000019.1:0-3518 GCA_036381755.1 Phycisphaeraceae bacterium
GATGATCGCGCCGGCCGCGTTGACGACGACGGCGAGCTCGGGCTCCGGCACGTTCCACTTCGAGTCCTTGCGGATCCGGACCTTCTGTCCCGGTCCCGCCACCCGGTGGGGCGTCGACTTGAAGAAGATCTCGGGCCGGTCGGCCTCGTAGACGCGGGCGTAGAAGTCGCCGCCCCCGGCGGCCTTCGATTCCTCCATCCGCGCGTCGCGGCTGCGGTAGTAGGTGACGCCGCAGGCCCAGACCTCCTGGCTGAGGATGGGGGCCAGCACGTCGACAGGCGTGCCGTCATCGTGGAGCTCGGGTTGGATCGGCTGGGCTTTGTCCAGCGTTTGATCGAGCCACGCGGGCAGATCGTCACGGCCCAGCATCGCGTCCCAATCAGCGTGGGCCAGGTGGTGCCACCGGCCGGCCCGCTCGACCATCGCGCCTTGCCGCGTGCGATAGAGCCGCATGCGCGTTGTTCCTCTTGATGAAAGTGATGAAAAATCCCAAAAACCCAAGCCGCAAGAGCGGTCATTATGCCGCCTGGCTCATCCGCCTGTCCAGCCAGAGCGGTTTTCCCTTTCAAGCCGGGGATTTGCCGCGGGCGGCGCGGGGCGGTTCGGGCGCATCCGTCGTCGCTCCATGTCCCTGGCGCTGATGCGGGGCATGGCCTCTTTGAGCTCCACGATGTTGGGCAGATGGGTCGGGCGCTCCAGGAGGCGCAGCAATACAAGGGATGGCAAATGAGAGGTGGGTCGCGGCTCTGATCGGCCAGGCTCCACGCGCCTGTGCGTCGGGTATCACAGACGCTGGAGGATGTCGCGGACCGTTTCCTCGTAGATGGACTCCCATTGGGGAGCCAGGAAGCATTCGGTGGTTTCATAGCCGCCCAGTTCGTAATCCGCTGCGGGCGGGCCGTAGTGCATGTAGCCGTTGGAGAAGGCCGCCAGGAAGGTGTAGGGGTGCGGGGAATTTCGCTTGATCCGCAGGCCCACCTCAGCGAGCACCTCCACGGGGGCGGTCACCAGGACGAAATCGCCGATGCGGATGCCCTGCACCTGAGCGGGGACGGGCCTGCCGCCGGCCTGCTCGTTGATCGCCTGATGGTGTCTGAGCGTTTCCACGTCGTCCTGGATTTTCGCCAGCCGCTCCATCGCGGCGATGTTGTTGAGGTATTTTTCGAGGTTTCGCCGATTTTCCTGGTCCATGGCGTGCAGGTCGTCCGCACCGATGTGCTGGGCGTGGAGGTAGCGGTAAGCGTAGTCCGACGGGTAGCGTGGGTGGAGGGCGTACTTGAGATACAGCGGCAGGAAGGCCTTGAAGTTGAGGCTGGTGAATCTGAGCGATTCGAGCAGGCGGGCCTGCTCCTGGAGCAGCGCCTCGATGCGTTGAGGGATATCGGTCCGCCGGGGAAACTCGACGGTTTGGGAGATGATGTTCAATTGGGCGTCTTGGGTCTGGATGTTGCGGAGCGCTTTTAAGGTGCTCAGGCCCAGCATGGTTCCGATGGATTGAGAGTCGCGGGGGCGGTTGACGTCCTTGTAGAGCACCTCGGTGATGTCGCCCGCGGCGCCCTGGAGGAACAGGGCCATGGCGCCGTCGCTCAACTGCTCTTCGATGAGCTGCGAGGCGAAGCCGGGGTAGTTGGCGGTCACGGCGCCGCCGGGCACGCCGATGAGCGGGTGGCAGGCGTAGTTGTACACCACCGCCAGAGGCCGGCCGTCGAGCCGATCAATCCGGAGGATGCCGATCTCCGGGTCGACCGGGCCCAAATCCGCGATGAGGTCATCGGGCGGGCAAGGGTGAGCCTGACGGATGGTCCAGCCCCGGCCGTCTTTGAGCCGGAGGGTGCGGTTGATGAGGATCCGATCCTCACGGCCGCGGCCGGCGCCGACTCGCACGGGTGTCATCCGCTCCAGCGCTTGACGGACCGCGTCGAGCGTCCGCTGAATCAGTTCCTCCTCCTCGCACAAGATGCGGCCCGGGGGGTGGGTGTGCGTGGCGTGAACCAGCACATGGTCGCCGTCTATGCTGAATTCCTGCTGGATGCAACGGCGCAGCTCCGGCAAGAACGTGTCCGGGATGTCGCCGATTCCCCCCATCGCCACCGCATCCATTGAGATGATGAGGATCCTGGTCTTGCCGTCGTCCAGGGCCAAAACCTTGGCGTACAGCCGGTCGTGCACCCGGACCGACGGATCCTCGGTGGTGATGTCGCTTCGGGCGACACCCGCCCGCATCGAAGCCTGCTTGAGCCCGCTCACGTCATGAGCCTTTCATTGCAACGACGTGTCTTATCGCGACGGTGCATCCGACCATGGCGGCTCATCATACAACGATGCATCGAGTTTTAAACGCGGTATTCTGCGGGCGACCTCAAGCTTCATCTACGAGCGGATCGTGGATGTCGAGCCCGCATTCTGAGGGGAAAGCCGCCGACGGCATCTCCACCGCACCGATAGCAACAAACCGATGGGCGAGCGATGGACCTGGCCCTGCGGACGCCCGGCGCAACGGATGTGGGGCTTGGCTGCGTTTCCGCTGGGCGCAAGAGTGGGCAGC
Source organism: Phycisphaeraceae bacterium (assembly GCA_036381755.1). GTDB lineage: Bacteria > Planctomycetota > Phycisphaerae > Phycisphaerales > Phycisphaeraceae > DASVCG01. The sequence goes on from DASVCG010000019.1 coordinate 2,546, forward strand.
GGCGAAGCGTCTGATGGCACCCATCTTATCGCGCCCGGCGGCGCGGGGCGGGCGGATGACCAGATCCGCGACATCTTTTTTCAAAATTGCGATTGATGCTGGCTGGCGGCGTGTTATTTTCATCGCGTCAGCCGCGGCGACGCGCAAGCGGTTCGTTTGAGGCTATGCGCGTTTTGGCGCAGCGGCGTGCGAATCCACCACTCAGGCACCCATGACAGCATCCACCACCCCAGCGTCTCGTGTAGAACCTTTGTTTGCCTTCTGGCCGCTGGCTGAACCGGAAGGCCCCCCGCCCCCGCGCGTGCCGTGGACGACCGAGACGCCGCTGTGCTTCGTCGGCGGGTGGGAGCCTTTGTCCTTTCGTCAGCGTGCCGGTTACGCCTGGACTGACGAGGAGGCCGCTTTCGCTGAAGAGTTCAGCGACCGGGCGCTGGACGAGTACCGCAGGCTGGGCGCCACCAGCATCGTCATCCCCTACGCCAAGGGATTTGGCCATGCCGCCACCGGTTCGGAGCTGGCGCAGGAGCGGGACATCATTGAGCGCGCTCACGCCAAGGGGCTGCGGGTGGCGGTGTATGTCCGCGTCGATGCGCTGGTGCCTGAGACGGTGCGCGACGAAGCGCCAGATGTTGACCAGTGGCTGACGCGCGGCGTGGACGGCCGACCCAACGTGTACCACCCGCAGCAGACCTGGCGTCGGCGGGTCTGCTACAGCCACCCCGGCGCTGTCGCTTACCTGGAGTCGGTCTTCCGCTACGCCGTTGAGACGCTCAAGGCCGATCAACTGCACCTGGACGGCTATCACGTGGCGTTCAATCCGGCGAGCACGTGCCGCTGCCCGCGGTGCGTGGAATCCTATCGGCAGTGGCTGAAGCGACGATACCCGACGCCCGAGGCGGTGCGGCGAGCCTTTGGCATGCTTCGGATTGACGCGGCGGAGCCGCCGTGGTTCGAGCCGGGCGGGCCGCTGCCC
>DASVCG010000020.1:0-2009 GCA_036381755.1 Phycisphaeraceae bacterium
GCATGAGCTGGCTTGGAGCATGGCAATCCGTGGTTCATCGCCTGGTGGCGGCCCTGGTGGCGGGCGGGCTGGTCATCTCCGCGGGGCTCGGCGTGCTCGAGCTTCGCCACGCCCAGGCGGCCCTACAGTTGGAAACCGCCCAGCGGACCGTGCTGACGGTGCGCCACCTCCAGAGCCTGCTGCGCCACTTCCGCGACGCTGACGCTGACGACCCCGGCCCTCAAGTGAAGCGGCTGCTGTCCATCTTCACCGATGGCAGGCCGGTGCGCGCCAGCCGCGTCCGCTTCCCCGGCTCGAATCGGGTCTGGAGCTGGGGCCCGTGGCCCGAGGCCGACGCGGACTACACCGCCATGCACCTCTGGCCGTTCCCCGAGCACGCCATGAGCGCAGGCGACGAGGTCAGCCTGGACCGCCTCACGCTCGTGCAGGCCCCGTTCAACCTGGGCGGGCGGGTCTGCCTGGTCGAGCTGCTGGTGGACGGCCCCTCAGCACGTCAGCGGATGCGCAACGCCGTCTTCGACCACCTGGCCACGCAGTGGCTCCTGCTGGCGCTGATGACCCTGCTGGGCCTGCTGCTTTTGAGGCGATGGGTGTTAGGCCCGCTGCTGGACGTGGTGGCGCTATTGGGCCAATCCGCCCAGCCGGAGGCGTACAGGCGTCTGGCCCGTCGCCAGCGGGGCGAATTCCGTCGGCTGGCCCATTCCATCGCTGACACGCTCGACCGCCTTGAAGCCACTTCCCGTCAGCTAGCCCAGCGTGAGCGGGCCTTCCAGAGCCTTTACCAACTCGCACCTTCCGCCATGATCAGCCTGGACCCTGCCGGGCGGGTGGTCGAAGCCAACCGCCGGGCCGCGGCCCTGCTGGGCGCAGCGAGCCCGTCCGAGCTGATCGGCAGGCGCTGCATTGAGCTGATCCGCCCGGAGGACCGCCCACGCCTCCAGGAAGCGATCGACCGCCTGCTGAGCCGGGACGACCCGGTGCGCTGCCAGCTTCGGCTGGATGCACCCGGCCACGCGGTCATCCACGCCGCGGTCGAGGCCGCTGCGGTGCGCGACGAGGAAGGCGCCATCCAGTCCGTGCGCCTGACGCTGCTGGACATCTCCCGCGACCATCAGCACCAGCGCCAGTTGGAGGACCAAAGCCGGCTGCTGAGCCTGATGCTCGATCACCTGAACGACGCGGTGCTGCTGGTGGACCCGCAAGGCCGCATCGCCGCGTTCAACCGGAAGCTGATCGGCCTGGTCCACTGCTCGCCCGAATCGCTGCGCGGCACGCCCTACCGCCCCGAGGAGTTCTGGGAGGAGCTGGGGGTGCGCGACCCGGACCTGTTCGCCCATCGCCTGCGCCACATGGAGGCTGAATCACAGCGCCCCTGCCAGGAGCGGTTCCAGACCCGCCGGGGCGCGTTTGTCATTCACAGCATCCCGGTGCCCCAGGGCGACGCGGAGCAGACTGCCCGGCTCTGGGTCGTACAGGAAGCGGCCCCGCAGGAGCCTAGCGAACACCTCTCCCAGCAGCGCCGCCGGCGGTTGCAGGTGCTCAAGCGGATCGGCCAGTCGCTCAACCAGACCCGCGACGAGGAGCAGGTGCTCCAGTTGGCCGCGGGGCAGGTCCGCGATCTATTGGGCGTGGACGCAGCGGGGGTGGCGATTCGGCGTCACGGCCGGCACAGCCGCAGCAGGCAGCTCATCGACCAGGGCCCCCACGCCTGCCACCTGCGCACGGGCCAGCTTCTGGTCCGGGCGATCGAGGAATCGCTGCTGCCGCTCGTGCTCCACCAGCAGGACGTGGCCTTCTGGCCCGACGTGCCCTCCTCCACCCGCTGGGGTAAGGCGATGGCGATGGCGGGGTACACCTGCCTGGCTGCCGGGCCGCTCCAGGGCCTGCACGAGACCTGGGGGATGGTCTGGATCGCCTGCCGCGCCGGCCGCCGGCTCGACCCCGCCCAGCTTCAACTGCTGGAGGCCCTGATGCCGCTGCTCAGCGCCCGCATGCAGGTCGCGGCGCTG
>DASVCG010000021.1:0-4289 GCA_036381755.1 Phycisphaeraceae bacterium
CGCAGTTCGCCGGGAATCCCGTCTGGTGGCTCACCGCCACCGCCGCGCTCACCGCCGGCACGGTCTTCCTCATGTGGCTCGGCGAGCAGATCGACCGCTACGGCATCGGCAACGGCGTCTCGCTCATCATCACCGCGGGCATCGTCACCGGCATGGACGACGCAATCCTGCTGGTGGCGAACAACTTCTCCTTCGCCGGCGGGACCGGCGCCTACGGCATCAACACCGTCGTGTTCCTGCTGATCGCCTTCGTGGTGGTCGTGGCCGGGTCGGTCGTCATCACCCAGGGCCAGCGGCGCATCCCCATCCAGCAGGCCAAGCATACGCGCGGCAGGCGGGTCTACGGCGGGCAGAAAAGCTACCTGCCCCTGCGGGTGAACCATGGCGGGGTCATGCCCATCATCTTCGCCAGCTCGCTGATGATGTTCCCCTCCATGATCTTCCACTGGCTCAACAACGCCACCGGCCGAAGCTGGGCCGTCCTGCAATTCCTGGACGCCAACTTCCAGAACATGTACGGCTACCTGTACACCCTGGCCTACATCGGGCTGATCTACTTCTTCGCTTACTTCTGGACCACGGTCCAGTTCCAGCCCAAGGAGATGGCGGAGCAGTTGCGCGACCACGGCAGCTTCATCCCCGGCCTGCGGCCCGGGCCGCGCACCGCGGAGTACCTGGAAACCGTCATGGAGCGGATCACCTACGTCGGCGCCGGCTTTTTGGCGATCATCGCGGTGACCCCCACCGTCGTCGCCGGCGCCTTCGATCTGCCGTTCCAGGTCACCCAGTTCCTGGGCGGGACCGGGCTGCTGATCGTGGTGAGCGTGATGCTCGACTTCGTCCAGCGGATCGAGGCGAACCTGCTGATGCGGAATTATCAGGGCTTTTTGGCCACCGGCGGCAGCGGCCGGGGGCCGCGCATCCGCGGGGCGCGGTCGGGGGCGATGTAGTCAGGGTGATGTAAGTCGATGGGGCTTGACAAGTTGCCGTGAGGCGGCAGGGGGGCTATATTAATGGTTTCCCTTGAAGCCGGTGGGACAGGCCCCCGCGGCTGCGGGGAAGGGAATGGCGATACGACTTAAAACCAAGGAAGAGATCGAGAAGATGCGCGCCGCCGGGCGGGTCGTGCATCAGGTGCTCGAGCACTGCCGGCGGATCTGTAAACCAGGCGTAACGACGAGGCAGATCGACGAGGAGGCATGCCGGGTCTTCACCGAGGCGGGGGCCAAGGGGCTGTTCAAGAACTACCCCACCTACCGGCCCGGCGAAGGGTTTCCCGGCAACATCTGCATCAGCGTGAACGAGGAGGTGGTGCACGGCATCGCCGGCGACCGCGTGATCCAGGACGGTGACATCGTCGGCGTGGATTGTGGCGTGTCGCTGGACGGCTGGTGCGGGGACGCGGCGACAACGATCCCGGTCGGCAACGTCCGCCCGGAGGTCCGCCGGCTCTGCGAGGTCACCCAGCACGTGCTGAGTTTGGCCGTCGAGAACATCCGGCCCGGCCGCAGGTGGAGCCAGGTCGCCCGCCTGATGCAGCAATACGCCGAGTCCCACGGGTTCGGCGTGGTGCGGGACTTTGTGGGCCACGGCATCGGCCAGAAGATGCACGAGGACCCCAAGATCCCCAACTTCGTCAGCAGGCAGTTGCTCCAGAACGACATCCTGCTGCGGGAGGGCCTGGTGCTGGCGGTGGAGCCGATGTGCAACCTGGGCGGGCCGGAAGTCCTGACCCTGGCGGACGGGTGGACGGTTGTGACCGCCGACCGCCTGCCTTCGGCGCATTACGAGCACACCATCGCGGTGACCGCCGCCGGCGCCGATGTGCTCACTGACGGCCGTTAGCGGCAGCGGCCCGGCAGGACCGGACATCCAAGAACGAACGGAACGGCACTGTGGCCAAGGAAGATAAGATCCAGCTTGAAGGGGAGGTCATCGACGCATTGCCCAACGCGATGTTCCGCGTCCGGCTGGAGAACAATCACGAGGTCGTCGCGCACATCTCCGGCAAGATGCGGATGCACTACATCCGAATCCTGCCCGGGGACCGCGTCACGGTGGAGATCAGCCCGTACGACCTGACCAAGGGCCGCATTACGTATCGGCATTGATGGACAAGAGTGAGGCAAGCCCCGCCCCGGCGGGCAAACGAGGTGAGCCATGAAGGTTCGCAGCAGCGTCAAACGGATCTGTGAGCATTGCAAGATCATCCGCCGCAAGGGCGTGGTGCGCGTTATCTGCACCAACCCCAAGCACAAGCAGCGGCAGGGATAGGACCAGACGACGGGGGCGGGCCGCCGCCGCCGGTTCCCGCTGACCCCGGACTCCCGACTCCTGGAGCAAGCCATGCCCCGTATCGCAGGTATCGACATCCCGGACAACAAGCCGCTTCGGATCTCGCTCCGCTACATCTACGGCATCGGGCCGCACCACGCGGACGAGATCTGCGAGCAGACCGGCATCGACGGCCAGACCCGCGCCAACAAGCTCACCGAGGACCAGTTGGCGCAGATCGCCTCGCTGCTGGAGACCAACTACGTGGTGGAGGGCGCCCTTCGTCGGCAGATCGCGCAGAACATCGCGCGGCTGCGTGACATCCGCAGCTACCGCGGCGAGCGTCACCGCCGGGGCCTGCCGGTGCGTGGGCAGCGGACGCGGACCAACGCCCGCACGCGCAAGGGCAAGCGCAAGACGGTGGCCGGCAAGAAGAGCGTCAAGGCGCTCAAGTAAACCGTGCCGGGCGGGCCGCTGGCGGAACGTCAGCGGGCTCGGCCTGGCGAAGCGAGCTGCTGGCAACGGCAGCGTCTGCGACATTGAGGAACGTCCATGGCCAAGAAGACCAAGAAAGTCCGCAAGGGCGTCACGAAGGGCATCGCCTACGTCAAGGCGTCCTTCAACAACACGCAGGTGACCATCACGGACACCAACGGCGAGACGCTGTGCTGGGCGTCAGCGGGGACGGTGGGGTTCAAGGGGTCGCGCAAGAGCACGCCCTTCGCCGCCACCCGCGCCGCCGAGGACGCCGCCGCCAAGGCCAAGAAGCTGGGGCTGATGGAGGTGGAGGTCCGCGTCAAGGGCGCCGGCAGCGGCCGCGAGTCCGCCGTCACCGCCCTTCAGCACGCCGGGCTCAAGGTCACCGCCATCGAAGACCACACGCCCATCCCCCACAACGGCTGCCGGCCGCGCAAGAAGCGGCGGGTGTGAGTGGATGGGGATCGGGTGATCGGGTGATCGGGCTGGAAGTCGCAGGTTCTTGTCGCCCCGTCGCTGGATCACGAAACCGCCTGATATTCCGCCTGGGCATAGAAGCCGCTTGCGTGGCTCAGCAGCACGTCGGTGAGCGATAAGCCCGGGTTTGCCTGTTTCAGGGTCTGCTGAACGCTTGGAGAGACCGCCATGCGCATCCGTTGGCGTGGATTGGAGCTGCCGCACCGGGTGGTGGCTGATGAGCACAACACCGCCACGTACGGCAAGTTTGTGGCTGAGCCTTTCGAGCGCGGCTTTGGCACGACGGTCGGCAACAGCCTGCGGCGCATCCTGCTTTCGAGCCTGGAGGGCGCCGCGGTGACCGCGGTCAAGATCCGCGGGGCGGCGCACGAGTTCACCTCGCTCGAGGGCGTGCAGGAGGATGTGACCGACATCATCCTCAACGTCAAGAACATCATCGTGTCGCTGGAGGGCGACGAGCCCAAGACCATGCGGCTTCAGGCCGAGGGCCCCGGCGAGGTCACCTGCGACCTGATCGAGGCCGACACCTCCATCACCATCCACAACAAGGACCTGGTGCTGTGCACGCTGACCAAGCAGGTGGACTTCGACATGGAGTTCACCGTGGAGAAGGGCCGCGGGTACGTCCCGGCCAGCGAGCACTACGACCAGAACAAGGAGCAGGAGATCGGGGTGATCCCGGTGGATGCGATCTTCTCGCCGGTCACCCGCGTGCGCTACAAGGTGGAGGACACCCGCGTCGGCCAGAAGACCAACTACGACAAGCTGACGCTGGAGATCTGGACCAACGGCACGGTCACGCCGGAGATGGCGATGGTCGAGGCCGCCAAGATCCTGCGTAAGCACCTGAACCCGTTCGTGCAGTATTTCGAGCTGGGCCAGGCTACCGCCAGCGAGTCGGCCACCGCCGCGGCCCGCGTGGACGAGGAGCTGATCCGCAAGCTCCAGATGCCCATCAGCGAGCTGGACCTGTCGGTCCGCGCCAGCAACTGCCTCGAGTCGGCCAAGGTGCTCACCGTGGCGGATCTGGTCACCAAGAGCGAAAGCGACCTCCTGAAGGT
>DASVCG010000022.1:0-13970 GCA_036381755.1 Phycisphaeraceae bacterium
GGCCAGTTGGATCACCGGCAGCCGCAGCCGCTCGGTGGCCGCCAGCACCACCAGGTCCACCGCGGGGTCCTTGAGCACCTGGGTGTAATCCGTCGAGACCTGCTGAGGCTTGAACTTGGCCTGGCACGTCTCCAGCATCGCCTGGGAAACGTCGCAGCAGGCGTACAGCATCATCCGCGAGGAGGCGGTGATGTTGGGCAGGTGCTGCGACTGCGCCAAGGCCCCGCACCCCACGACCGCCACACGCAGCGGCGCAGCCGAACGGGCCTGCTTCACCTGCGCCTCTTGAACGTGACCGCTCATGCCTGGCCGCCCTCCAAAGAAAAAGCAGGATGAAAACGTGATTCAACAGCCCGCCGCGCCGACGCCGCTGCGGTGTGCTCACTCGTCCGTCACGCAGCCTTCGCTGGCGCTCTTGACGCTCTTGATGTACTTGTAAAGCGTGCCGCGATTGGCCTTGTAAGGCGGCATCTTCCACGCGGCCTTGCGTCGGGCCAGCTCCTGGTCGTCGAGGGCCACGTCGATGCGGTTGGCCTCAGCGTCGATGGTGATGCGGTCGCCGTCGCGGACCAGCGCGATGGGCCCGCCTTCCTGGGCCTCGGGGCAGATGTGGCCGATGATGAAGCCGTGGCTGCCGCCGCTGAAGCGTCCGTCGGTGAGCAGGGCCACGTCCTTGCCCAGCCCCGCGCCCATGATGGCGCTGGTGGGGGTGAGCATCTCGGGCATGCCCGGCCCGCCCTTGGGGCCCTCGTAGCGGATGACGATGACATCCCCCTTCTGGATGCGGCCCTGCTCAAGGCCGCGGAGCATGTCCTCCTCAGAGTCGAACACGCGTGCCGGGCCTTCGAATCGCAGGCCCTCCTTGCCGGTGATCTTGGCCACCGCGCCCTGCGGGGCGAGGTTGCCGCGGAGGATGCGGATGTGGCCGGTCTTCTTGATCGGGTTCTCGATCGGCCGGACGATGCTCTGGCCCGGCGTCAGCCCAGGCACCTTCGCTAGGTTTTCTGCCAGGGTCTGGCCGGTGACGGTCATGCACGAGCCGTCGAGCAGGCCCTGTTCGAGCAGGTATTTCATCACCGCGGGCGTGCCGCCGATGCTCTGAAGATCTTCCATGACGTACAGGCCGGAGGGCTTGAAGTCGGCGAGCATGGGCGTGCGGTCGCTGACACGCTGGAAGTCGTCGATCGTCAGGCTCACGCCCACGGCACGGGCCATGGCGATCAGGTGGAGCACGGCGTTGGTCGAGCCGCCCAGGGCGATAGTCAGGACCATCGCGTTCTCGAAGGCGGCGCGGGTCATGATGTCGCGGGGCTTGAGGTCCATCTCCAGCAGACGCAGGATCGCGCGGCCGGCGTCGCGGCACTCCTGGAGCTTGCGCGGATCTTCCGCGGGCGTGGAGCTGGAATAGGGCAGGCTCATGCCCAGGGCCTCGATGGCGCTGGCCATGGTGTTGGCGGTGTACATCCCGCCGCAGGCGCCGGGGCCGGGGCACGCGTGGCGGACGATGTCGCGGCGCTGCTCGTCGCTGATTCGGCCGGCCAGGTATTCGCCGTAGCTCTGGAACGCCGAGACGACGTCGCGCTTCTGCTCGCCGCCGCCCCAGCGGGTGCACCCGGCGCGGATCGTCCCGCCGTAGACCATCAGGCTCGGGCGGTTGAGCCGGCCCATGGCGATGAGGCAGCCGGGCATGTTCTTGTCGCAGCCGGGCAGGGCGACCAGGGCGTCGTACCACTGGGCGGCCATGACGGTCTCGATGGAGTCGGCGATCAGGTCGCGCGACTGGAGCGAATAGCTCATGCCGTCGGTGCCCATCGAGATGCCGTCGGAGACGCCGATGGTGTTGAAGCGCATGCCCACCATGCCCGCCTCCGCCACGCCGCGCTTGACCTCGCCCGCCAGGTCCAGCAGGTGCATGTTGCAGGGGTTGCCCTCGTACCAAACACTGGCGATGCCCACCTGGGGCTTGTCCAGGTCCTCGTCGCGCAGGCCGGTGGCGTAGAGCATCGCCTGGCTGGCGCCCTGGCTGGCGGGCTGGGTGATCCGGCTGGAATAGGGGTTGAGCTTGTGGTCAGCGGAGGTCTGCGTCTGAGTCATGGCAATGATCCTCGGGCGAGGGAAGTCGGGCGATGAGCGATAAATGATTGACGATGGGCGAATGACGCCGCAGAGGCTGACATCCTTCCCCATCACCCATCCTGAATCGTGAATCGCCGATCACCTCTCACCCCTTGGGGGTTTCCTGAAACTGTCCGATGGTGCGGAGCCGTTCGTAGCGCTTGGCGATGAGGTTGTCAATCTTAAACCGCTTCAGATCGCGCAGATTCTGGATGATCCACTTCTCCAGGCGGTCAGCAGCAGCGGCGGGGTTGCGGTGCGCCCCGCCCAGCGGCTCCTCGATCACGTCATCGATCGTGCCCAGCTTGAGGTTGTCCGCCGCGGTGAGCTTGAGGGCCTCGGCAGCGGAGGCGTTGGTCTCGGGCGTAGCGGTCTTCCACAAGATGGCGGCGCAGCCCTCGGGGCTGATCACGCTGTACCAGGCGTACTGCATCATCGCCAGGCGGTCGGCCACGCCGATGCCCAGCGCCCCGCCCGAAGCGCCTTCGCCGATGACGATCGAGAGGATCGGCGTGCGCAGGCGGCTCATCTCCCGCAGGTTGACCGCGATGGCCTGGGCCTGGCCGCGCTCCTCCGCGCCGATGCCCGGGTACGCGCCGGGCGTGTCAATGAGCGTGACGACGGGCAGCTTGAACTTCTCCGCCAGCTTCATGCAGCGCAGGGCCTTGCGGTAGCCCTCCGGGTGGGCGCAGCCGAAGTGGCAGGCGATGCGCTGGCGGGTGTCCTTGCCCTTGTTGTGGGCCACGAGCATGACTTTATGCGGGCCGATGCGACCCAGGCCGGTGATGATCGCCGGGTCGTCGCCGAAGGACCGGTCGCCGTGAAGCTCAGCAAAGTCCTTGACGAAGGCGTGGATGTAGTCGACGGCCTGGGGCCGGTCGCGGTGGCGGGCGACCTTGACGACGTTCCAGGCGCTGAGCTTGGCGTAGATCTTGCGGAGCATCGCCGTGTGGGACTGGCGGAGCTTGCGGATCTCCGCGGCGAAATCGACGCCGGGCGCTTCGCCCGCCAGCGCCGCGGGGCCGGTGTGCCTGGCTTCTAGCTCGGCGATTTGCCGCTCCAGCGCGATCAGCGGGCGCTCGAACTCCAATTCGTAAAGGCTGCCGCCGTTGTAGGCGTGAATCGCGGTCATGGCCGCCCTCTTGCTTGGTGCGCTCCGGGCGGCCCCAGCGGTGGGCGGGGCGGCCCGGGCGGGCCTTCTTGCGTAAACCGGCTATGTTAACGATCCTGATGGGCGATGAGTAGCGCGATGGACCGGGTCAGCCAAATGGCGATCATCGGCACGGGGCTGCTGGGGGCCAGCGTGGGGCTGGGCCTGAAGGCAGCGGGCTTCCGCGGCCGAATCGTGGGCGTGGGCCGTCGGCCGGAGTCGGTGCAGGAAGCCATCGCCCGCGGCGCGATCGACGAGGCCGCCCCCGACGTGCCCCAGGCTGTGGCGCAGAGCCAACTGGCCCTGGTGGCGGTGCCCCTGAGCCAGTTCGACGCGGTGTTCAAGCAGATCGCCCAGGGCGATCACGAGGATCTGGTGATCACCGACGTGGGCTCGACGAAGCAGGAGGTGCTCGAGGCCGCCCGGCGTCGGCTGGCGCAGCCCCAGCGGTTCGTGGGCTCGCACCCGATGGCCGGCAGCGAGCAGCAAGGCCCCGGCGCTGCCCGAGCCGACCTTTGCCGAAACAAGCCCTGCATCCTCACGCCCGAGCCGGACACGCACGCCTGGGCGCTGGAGCGCGTCGAGGCGCTGTGGACGATGCTGGGGATGCGGCTGATCCGCATGCCCGCGCAGGAGCATGACCGGCAAACCGCGGTGATCAGCCACCTGCCCCACGCCGTGTCCGTGCTGCTGGTGCAGGTGGCGGCGGAGCGAGGGGGCTGGCAGATCGCCTCGACGGGCTTTGCCGACACGACCCGCCTAGCCAGCAGCAACCCGCCGATGCGCGCCGATATCCTGTGGGCCAACCGCGAGGAGGTGGCCGCGTCGCTGGAGGCGTTCCGCCGCCGACTCGACCGCTTCTGCGACCTGCTCAGCCGCGGCGATCAGGAAGCCCTGCTGGCGATGCTCCAGCAGACCAAGCAGCGGCGAGACCAGTGGCTCAAGCGTCAGGGCCGGTTCCTGGAAGTATCCGCCTGCGAAGCCCCCCAGCCGCAAAACAAGCCCGAAAACAACGCAACAGCAAGCGAGCACTTGGCATGAGCCGCCGCTACACCCTCGGCTTCATCGGCGCAGGCAACATGGCTGAAGCGATTCTTCGCGCTGCTTTGGCCAAAGGCGTACTTGAGCCGGAGCGGGTCGCCGCCTTCGACCCTTCGCCCGACCGCAGGCGCATCCTGGCCGATCTGGGCGTTGCAATCCTGGAGGACAACGACAGCGTCGCCACGCAAAGCGAGCAACTGCTGCTGGCGATCAAGCCCCAGGCGCTGGCCCAGGTCGCGCCGACGCTCACGGGGCTGATCCAGCCGAGCCAGGTGATTATCTCGATCCTGGCCGGCGTAAGCACCGCCCGCCTGGCCCGGGCCATCGCCGGCGACAGCGACGACGCCCAATCGCTGCGGGTCATCCGCGTAATGCCCAACACGCCCATGATGGTGGGACAAGGGATGTCCGCCATCGCGCTGGGCCCGGGCGCGCAAGCAGGCGACGAGGCGCTGGCGATGCGCCTTTTCAGCGCCGGCGGGCGGGTCATCCGCGTCGATGAATCGCTGATGGACGCGGTCACCGCGGTCTCGGGCTCCGGGCCGGCGTACGTGTTCTATCTGGCTGAAGCGATGGAGCGCGCCGCGGGCGAATTGGGCCTGGCTGAGCACGCACGGCTGCTGGTGAGCCAGACCCTCCTGGGCGCAGCGATGCTGCTGAACGAATCGGGGCAACCGCCCGCGGAGCTGCGCCGCAGGGTCACCAGCCCCGGCGGAACGACCGAGGCGGCCATTAAGCACCTGGACGCCTCCCGCGCGCAGCAGATCATCGTGGAAGCCATCCACGCCGCCTGCCGACGCAGCCTGGAGCTGGGCGGCCAGGATTAACCCTAGCCAGGCGGCTGACGTCGCTTCCAAACCCGGAATCATCGCAGAGGGGATCGGTACGGGGGGCTTGACTTGTCCGGCACGATGCTACACTGATTTGCGAGGGGGATATGCCATGTCGCCGCGTCACATGCTGATTTCGGGGGGGATCGTCGCCTGCCTGGCGATGCAGGCCAGCACGTTCGTCACGGGCACGCGCATCTGGCCGTTCATGGCCTACTGCATGTACGCCCAGCCCAGGAAGCCTCCGCCTTCCACCGCCAAGATCGACCTTTGGGCGGACCTGGCCGACGGGCGGCGCGAACAGATCACGCCCCAGCGGATCGGGCTGAGCTTTTTCTCACTCAACGACCATCACATCAAGCCCATGCGCAACGGCAAGACCGAGCCAGCGGCGCAGTTGGCGCAGCGGGTCGAGGCGCGCCTGGGAGCACCGGTCCGGACGCTGACCATGGAGGTCCACACCTACCGCATCCTCGACGATGTGCTGAGCCACACCCAGCAGAACATCACGTTTCATTTCGAAGGCAGCGACGTTCGGATGACCCAGGAGGATCTAGGCGATGTCCCTTGATCACCACCGCCCGCGGGGGATGGCTGCCTGGCTTCACATGTGGGACCGCTACTGGTTTCCGCGGACCACCGCGGTGCGGCTGGACCTTCTGCGGCTGATCGTCGTTCCGCTTCAGATGCTGTTCTTCACGCCGTCGCTGGAGGAACAGATCAACCGCATCACGGGCAACGAGGGGTTCATCCAGCCGCAGGCGATCATCCGCTGGCTGACGATGATCGTGCCCGAGGCGGTGTTCCGCACGCCGCAGATGGCCACAGCGATCTGGTGGGGCACGGGAATCGCGGGGGTGCTGGCGCTGGTGGGCGTGCTGACGCGCCCAGCGATGCTGCTATTCGCCCTGGGCAACTGGGTCATGATCGCGCATCAATATTCCTATGGCGACAAGCACCACCCGCAGGCGATCTACTGCCTGTTTTTGCTGCTGATGGCGATGGCGCCCCTGGGCCGGGCGATCTCGCTGGAAAGTTTCCTGCGCCGCAGATGGGCGCGGTCCGCGGCCGACGCCGTCGTCCCCAACGTCGCCTCCGCGGGCTGGGGGCCCCAGGCGATGTTCACCACCGCCTTTTGGCCGATGCTGCTGGTGCAGTGGATGCTGTCGCTGGCGTACCTCAACGCCGGGCTGTGCAAGATCCTTCGGCCGGTGATGATGGCCAGGGACGACGCCGGCCTGGGCCTGCTGCAGCACCTGCTGGACTGGCTCGACGGCTACACGCTCCAGGGCTATCTGCTGGAGGACGCCATCCGCTGGAACCGCCCCGTGGGCCTGTGGCTGGCGCAGCACCACGGCGTGTGCGTGGCGATGTCGATCTTCGCCGTGGTGTTCGAGCTGGCCTTCTGGTTAGCGCTGGTCTTTCCGCGCCTCGTGCCGGTGATGCTGCTGGGCGGCGTGGCGATGCACGTGGGGATCTTCATCGCGCAAGCAGCGCCCTTCTGGCAATTCCTGGTGCTCTACCTGGCGTTTCTCCCGCTGGAGAAGCTGCCCCCCTTCCGCCAGCCGGCATACCAATCAGGCAGACTGATAACGTAGATCGGCGCAGACAGCAGCGAAGATAGGGGGCAGAGGGTAGGCGCAGACAAGCCGTCAAGACGCCCCATTCCTGCTTTTATCTCAAGGCTTCGACCAGTTGGCGCGGCTCGGTGGGGATGGGTTGATCGGAACCGCCTTTGAGCCGATCAGGATCGCGGATCAGCTTGATCTGCCCGCTGACGATCGTCGCCAGCGCCTGGCCGGTGACTTGCCAGCCGTGGAAGGGGCAGTTGCGGCTCTTGCTGGCGAACTGGCTCGCGTCGATGGTCCAGCGGTGCTGGGGGTTGATGATGGTCAGGTCAGCGTGGCTGCCCGGGGCCAGCGTGCCGCGCCCCTCCAGGTTGCACAGCTTCGCGGGGTTAGTGCTCATCATGGCGATGAGGTGGGGCCAGTCGATCGTTTCAGATTCGATCAGGGCCTTGATGTAGAGGGGCAGCGCCGACTCCAGGCCGATGACCCCGTAGGGCGCCGCGGCAAACTCCAGCTCCTTTTGTTCCTGCGTGTGCGGGGCGTGATCGGTGGCGAGGATGGTGATCGTGCCGTCCTTGACGCCCGCGAGCAGGTCCTCGATGTCGCGTCGGCTGCGCAGCGGCGGGTTCATCTTGAAGTTGGTGTCGTAGCCGGCGCAGCTTTCCTCGGTCAGCAGCAGGTGATGGGGAGAAACCTCCGCGGTGATGGCGGCCTGGCCGAACAAGTCCGCGCGGGCCCGGCGGACCAGCTCGACGCTGCCGCCGCTGGAGATGTGCTGCACGTGATAGCGCGCAGCAAAGTTCTGGTGGCGGTTGAGGAGGATGTCGCGCTGGATGATCAGCTCCTCGGCCACGCGGGGCCAGCCCGACAGGCCCAGGCGGGTCGCCAGCGCGCCGGCGTTCATGGCGCCGCCGCCCAGCTCCGGGTCTTCGCAGTGCTGCATGAGCACCTTGCCGGTCATGGCGATGTAGGTCAGGGCCTTGGCCATCACGCCCGCGGAGGCCACCGCCACGCCGTCATCGGAAAAGCCCACCGCCCCGCTGGTGGCCATCAGGCCGATCTGGGCCAGCTCCTTGCCTTGCCTGCCCTTGGTGATCGCACCGATGGGGAACACGTTCGCCAGCTTCGCCCGGAAGGCCTGGCGATAGACGAACTCGATGCGGCTGTCGTCGTCCAACGCCGGCTCGGTGTTGGGCATGCAGCAGACACTGGTGAACCCCCCCGCCACGGCGGCCGCGGCGCCGGTGGCGATCGTCTCCTTCTCCTCCTGCCCCGGCTCGCGAAAATGAACGTGAACATCGACCAGCCCCGGACACACGATGCAGCCGGAGGCGTCGATGACCAGACCGTCGTGCCCCGCATCGGGCCGGGCGACCTGGCCGATCTTCGCCACTCGGCCGCCCTCGATCACCACGTCGGCGATCTGGTCGGTCTGGGTGGCGGGATCGATCACACGGCCGTGCAGAATCGTCAGGCGAGACATAGGCCGCTTAGGATACCAGCAGAAAGGAGAGACGGCAGCCCCTAACTAGGGGGCAGGGGGCAGACGGCAGAGGGCAGAAAGAAAGATAGAAGGTAGTAAGCAGGGGTAGAGGGTAGGAAAAGACAACCCCTCTACCGGGGCTTGTTCGGGACGCGCTGAGCTCGCTGAGCCAGGCCGTGGATGTAGTCGGCCCGCCTCTGCATGGTGCGGCGGATCAGATCGTGACGCCCCAGGTCATCGCGCACCTGCGCAGCCAATACCGACAGCACGCAGCTCACCAGCAGATAGGACGCTGCGCCCAGGATCAGCAGCCAAGCCAGGAGAGGAAGGTTCATCATCCGTGGTTCCATATCGGCTGTCCGTGCTGTTCCCCTTGACGCAGCCCGAGCTGTGGCTGGATAAGGTGGATAAAAGACGCCGCGGGCATCGCCTGGGGCGGATGGATCGGCTAGACTGGCACATTCAGGCCGGGGCTTGCCATGCGGTTGAATCACATCGGGCTGGCGATGGGATTGTGGCTGGCGATCCTCCAAGGGGCCGCGGCGCAGGTGGGCGGCGTGAAGCTGGAGGTGGAGCGGCCGTTCATCGGGCTTGGCGGCCTGGTTCGGCCGGGCGCCTGGACGCCCATCCGGCTGACGCTTGAGCACCCGGGGACCCAGCCCCGTCAGGTGGTTTGCCGCTGGCTGCTGGGCGATGCCGACGGCGATCGGGTGATGGCACAGCGTGCCGCGGTGCTGAACCCGCACCGATCGCAGCACGTGTGGCTTTACGCTGTGCCGCCTGCGAATCAGCGCCCCCCGCTGCGCTGGTCGATCCAGGTGCTCGACGCCCAGACGCGCCAGCTTCTGGCCCAGGAGGAGGTAGAGCCGCCAGCCATCCTCGCCCCCAGCGACGCGGCCATCGGGGTGATGGGCTCATCAAGCCTGGGGCTGGAGCCTTACCGCGAACCCTACACCCAGCACGAGGCGGTGCAGCCGATCCTGGAGCTTTCGCTCAGCTCGCTGCCGGACCGCTGGTACGGGCTGGCGATGCTCGACGCGATCATCTGGACGCGCCAGGGCGGCGGCCCCGACGACCCAGCCTTGACGCTGCCCATGCAGCAGGCGCTGCGGCAGTGGGTGAGCCGCGGCGGGCACCTGGTGCTGGTGCTGCCGACCATCGGGCAGACCTGGTCGTCCTCCCCCCTGGCGGACCTCTTGCCGGTGAAGCCCGACCAGATGCGCCGCGTCGAAGGCCCCCTGCCGGTGTGGGTGGGCGAGCCTCAGTCCGAGGCGATGGGCGCGATCCAGATGACCGTGTTCGACCCCGCGCCGCAGCAGAAGAACCTGACCGTCCTGGCGCGCGACCGGGAGGGCAACGCGGTCATCGTCGCTGGGCGGTACGGCTTTGGCCAGGTGACGCTGATGGGCGTGGATTTAACCGACCCGCGGCTGCTGCGCCAGGGGCTGCCCAACGGCGTGGATCGCGTCTGGAACACCGTGTTCCACTGGCAAGCGCCGGTCTACAACAAGCCCTACATCGAGGACGAGATCCGCCAGAACCGCATGGCGGCGCTGACGGCCCGCAACCGCGTCGGGCTGGACCAGTTCATCGCCTCGGTCATCGCGATGCGCAACACCGTGACGCCCGCGCTGCTGACAGCGATCGTGGTCTTCGGCCTCTACTGGCTGCTGGCCGGCCCGGTCGGGTTCGCCTTCCTCAAGCACAGAGGGGCCCTCCGGCACAGTTGGATGATCTTCCTGGCGACGGTGCTGATGTTCGCCTGCATCAGTTGGGGCGGGGCTTACCTGATGCGGCCCCGCGAAGCGTCCATCGCGCACCTGAGCGTGATCGATGCGAACGCCCGCCTGGGCGAAGCGCACGTCCGAAGCTGGCTCTCGCTGTTCGTGCCCGGCTTTGGAGCCACGGAGGTGGCCCTGGAGCCTCAGTCGCCCCAGGCTCCCAATACGCTGGCCAGCCTGGGCTTTGAGGCCGCGGGCGATGTAGCCGCGTTCCTGGACCCGCAGGCGTACACAGTCGATGCCGCGGAGCCGGACCGCCTCCGCCTGCCGATACGCGCCACCGCCAAGCAGCTTCAAGCCGACTTCCTGGGCCCGCTGCCTATCCTGGAACAGGACGGGCAGGAAACCGCGTGGGTGATGCCGCAGGGGGATATCCACCTGGAGCAGTTCTGGCCGGTGGGCGAGCTGTCGCACGGCCTGCCGGGCGACCTGCGCGATGTGCTGGTGGTCTACTGCCCCGGCGAGGGTCAATCGCCCTGGGTGTGGCGTCACGGCACCTGGCCGGCCAAGACCATCTTGAAGCTGGGGCCGCCCAAGTCCGCTTATCGGCTGGTCCAGCGCCCAGCCAGCTTCAACCAGCCCCGCCAGTGGGAGGCGGAGGGCTACCTGGGCCAGCTCATCGGCCAAAAGGCCGGTCAGCGACACCTGGACCTGGCCCCCTCGCAAATCCCCCTCGCGGACAACGAGATCATCCAGTTCATCGAGATGCTCTCCTTTCACGCGGCGCTGCCCCCGCCTGACTTCCGCCAGGTCGGCTTTGGCCAGTTCCCCGTCGTGTACCGTCGCACTGCGGCGCGCCGGCTGGACCTGACCCCGCTGACCGCCGGCCGTCGGCTGATCCTCATCGGCTATCTCGACCACAGCCCCACGCCGTTGCCCATCACCGTGGATGGGCAGCGCGTCCCGTCAAACGGATGGACCGTGGTGCGCTGGGTGTACGACCTGGAGTGAAGGCAAGCCGCATGGCGATGATCCAGACGATCAACCTGACCAAGCGCTACGGCGAGCTGATGGCGCTGTCGAACCTGAACCTGACCATCGAGGAGGGCGACTGCTTCGGCTTCATCGGCCCCAACGGCGCGGGCAAGACCACCACGATCAAGATCCTGGCCACGCTGCTCAAGCCCACCTGGGGCGAGGCGCGCATCGCGGGGCTGTCCGTCGGCCCGGTCAACGCGCGCCAGGTCCGCTCGATCATCGGCTACGTGCCCGACTATTTCGGCGCTTATGAAGACATGGTCGTGCGCGAGTACCTGGAGTTCTTCGCCGCCAGCTACAACATCCACGGCGTCAAGCGTCAGCAGGTGGTGGCGGACGTACTGGACCTGACCGACCTGGCCTACAAGGCCGACGCGGAGGTCAACTCGCTCTCCCGTGGGATGCAGCAGCGGCTCAGCCTCGCACGCGTGCTGCTGCACGACCCGAAGGTGCTGCTCCTGGATGAGCCGGCCTCGGGCCTGGACCCGCGGGCGCGCATCGAGATCCGCGAGCTGCTCAAGGAGCTGCACCGGATGGGCAAGACCATCCTCATCAGCAGCCACATCCTGCTGGAGCTGGCCGACCTGTGCAACAAGGTGGGCATCATCGAGCAGGGCGAGCTCAAGTTCACCGGCACGACGCAGGAGCTGCTGGAGCGCGCGCGGACCGACGTGGTGCTGCACGTGGGCGTGACGGAGCGGATCGAATCAGCGGTGGAGCTGATCCAGCAGGTGCCCGGCGTCACCGGGGCGCAGGTGGTCAACAACCACGCCCGCGTGCTGGTTGAGCCCGGTGCCAACGTCGCGCCGCAGATCGCCCGCAGACTGGTCCAAGCCGGCTTCAGCCTCACCCGCCTGGAGGAGGAGCGCGTCAACCTCGAAACCGCCTTCATGCGACTGACCAAGGGGCTGGTTCAATAAGTAAGCTCTGATTGAATCCCTGCATTGCACAGGCCCAGCAGGGTGTTTCCCAGGGGGCGGAAATGGTATGATCAGCCTCCGCTGAAATAACCAGGCCGATACGCCCTCAGGGGGTGGCGGCCGATCTCCGGGCAGCCATCATCGCGCGGCAGGTGATGGCTCAGCCGAAGCGGAGAGCAACCAACGAAGTGTCATGCCGTTTTGTGTCGTGATCCCATGAGCGATTCCAATGCACAGCGTCGCCCGCGTGTGCTGGTGACCGGCGGAACGGGGCGGGTGGCCAGCGGAATAGCGGACGATCTCGCCCGCGACTTTGACCTGCTGCTGACGGACGTCCGCGAGCCTGAGCAGGCGGTGAACCATCCCTTCCAGCAGGCCGACCTGGCCGATGTCGACCGCCTCACGGAGCTGGCCCGGGGCTGCGATGCCGTGGTGCATTTGGCCATCGCCAGCCAGCGCTACTTCATGGATGCCCCGGAGCAGGCCTGGAACGACGAGCAGATGCGTGTCAACATCATGGGCACGCAGCACGTCTTCGAAGCCGCTCGCCTCGCCGGCGTGCCGCGAATGGTCTACATGAGCAGCCTGACCATCAACCTGGCCGATCCGCGGCCGAGCTGGATTCGCATAACCGATCCGCCCCGCCCTCGCGACCTCTACGCCTTAACAAAACTCTTTGGCGAGCAGCTTGGCGAGCTATACAGCCGGAAGTACGGCATGACCGTCATCTGCCTGCGCCTGGGTCAGCCCTTCCCACTGCCTAACTGGGGCCTTGAGGTGCTCAAGCGGCGCAGCGCGCGGGGCTTGATGGCGGGCTTTGAGGACATCGCCCAGGCCGTCCGCTGCGGTTTGACCGTCCCCGACTTCCGTTACAAGGTGGCGGCCATCTGCTCCGAGTCCGACGTCCGCTACATCGATTTGACGGAGGCGGCCCAGATCGGTTACCACCCCCGCCAGTTCTTTACCGAGGAAGGCATCATCCCCTGCTCGGCGGCGAAGGCGAGCCCCCCCGGCGGCCCGACCGCTGCAGCGTCGGAACCGACTCATGTCCGATGACAAGCAACTTCGGCTGGCCGCCATCATCACCTGCTACTACCCCAAGAGCCACGCGGACGTGATCGTCTCCCGCTGGGTCGAGCCTCGGCCGGGGGACGCCGACTGGGGCTGGCCCGCCCAGCGCCATGGCCGGGTCGTCTCAGCCTACATCGACCAGCCCGACCACGAACGCGACATGGGTAAGCAGTTCCTCGCCGACCACGGCATCCCGCGATTCCAAACCGTCCGCGAGGCCCTGACGCTCGGCAGCAACGATCTGGCTGTCGACGGCGTGCTGCTGATCGGCGAGCACGGGGACTACCCCCTCAACGAGCTGGGCCAGAAGCTCTACCCGCGCAAGGAACTCTTCGACCGCATCGTCGAGGTTTACCGCGAAACAGGTCAAACCGCCCCAGTCTTCTGCGACAAGCACCTGTCCTGGAACTTCGACTGGGCGCAGCAAATGCACCAGACCGCCCAGCAGATGGGCTTTGTGCTCATGGGGGGCTCCTCCATCCCCCACTGCCGATGGGATCCCCCCGTGCGCTTCTCGCCGGGCGAAAAGCTCGATGAAGTCGTCGCCGCTTTCTACGGCCCGGACGAGGTGTACGGCTACCACAGCATCGAGTACGTCCAGGCCATGCTGGAGCGCCGCCCCGGCGCAGAACCCGGCGTGGCAGCCATCACCGCCTGGAAAGGCGAAAGCTTCTGGGAAGCGCTGAAACGCGGGGCCTTCTCAGTGGATCTGCTCGAAGCGGCGCTGGCGCACTCCTCCAACACGAAGCCCGGCCCCTGGCGCGAGAATGTCGAGCGCGACTCCAACAAGCCGATGGCGTTCCAGATCGAACACCTCGACGGCCTCAAAGTCACCCACGTCAGCCTCAACGGCCACCTGCAAGGCTGGTGCGCCGCCATGCGCATCTGCGGGCGACAGGCCCCCTTGGTCACCGAGCCGCACGTCGCGGATGATCCGGATTTCTACGCCCACTTCGCCACGCTCTCGCGGCATATCGACGACATGATGGCCTCCCGCCAGCACCCATTCCCCCCTGAACGGCTGCTGCTGAGC
>DASVCG010000023.1:0-6842 GCA_036381755.1 Phycisphaeraceae bacterium
ACGGCGTGACGATCAGCAACGTCTTTCACGCGGGCGACGGCAACGTCCACCCCGTCCTGCTCTTCGATGAGCACGACCCCCGCCAGGTGCAGCGTACGCTGCGGCTGAGCAAGGACATCCTCCAATACTGCATCGGCATCGGCGGGACGCTTACCGGCGAGCACGGCGTGGGCGTGGAGAAAATCCACCTCATGGAAAAAATGTTCAACCCCGCGACCATCCGCCTCTTCCAACGCATCAAACGCGCCTGGGACCCCGACGGCCTGCTCAACGAGGGCAAGCTCATCCCCAGCGACCGCCTCCGCATCCAACTGCTCGAAACCGAGGAATGAAATCGAACAACCACAATCCCGAAATTGGGTAGGGTGAGGGGACGATCCTGCTGCCTTGCTGTACGCCACACCTTATTCCTGAAAAAAGGTTTTACCGCGTGAGTGAGTCGCCCCATGCCCGCCGCCTGCTGATCGCCCGCGATGAAGCGGAGCTGGTCCAGGCTGCGCGCGATGCTTTATCCAGCGGCGTGCCGCTGATGGATTACGGCGTCGCGCACCGGGGTTTGGGCCATCCCCCGCCCGCGGAGCATCAGCCTGTGGCGTTGACCGCCAACCGCATCGAGCACGAGCCGCGCGACATGGTCGTGCGTGTCGAGGCCGGCTGCACGATGGCGCGACTCCAGGCGGTGCTGGGCGAAGCGGGCCAGTTCCTCCCCCTGGAGGCCGACGACGACCTGACGATCGGCGAGGTGGTGCTGCACAACGTCTACGGCCCGCTGCGCGCCGGCTTCGGCGCAGCACGCGACCTGCTCGGGGGCTTGTCCTTCGTCGATGGGGAGGGCCAGCTCATCCACGTCGGCGGGCAAACGGTCAAGAACGTTGCCGGCTACGACCTGACGCGGCTGATGGTCGGCTCGCTGGGCGAATTGGGATTCCTCAGCCGGCTCACGCTGCGCACGAGCGCGATCCCGCCCTACACGCTTGCGGTTGACCTCGTGCTGGAGGACCCCGCGGAGCTGGACAAGCGGCTGACCCGCTGGCTGGCCACGGATGCGTCGCCTGCGTGGATGACGCTGAGCCTGGAGCAAGGCCGCTTCGCTGCGCGCCTGGGCTACCTGGGCAGCTCCACCGCCTGCCACGCCCAGCTCCACTCCCTCAAGACGCTGGTGGACGAAGCCCCGGCGATGCACCTGGCGCATGTGGCGGCGTATGATTTCGCTACCGGCTGGGGCCTGCGCGCAGCGCACCGGGCCTGGCAGCGCGACGTGGCGGCGCTGGTGAAGGTGGTGGTGCCGCCCGCTCGCACCGGCGAGGCCTGCCGACGCCTCGCGCAGCCCCCTATGGGCCAAGCCAGCCGGCGCATCGAGGCCCTGCCCCTCCACGGGCGCATCTTCGTGGGCGGCGAGCTTGACGCTGACGAGGCTCGCCAACTGGACCAGGAGATCAGCCCATTGATCAGCGAGCTGGGCGGCTTGCGCGTGTGGCACCGTCGGCCGCGGGGCGCGGAATCGATCGAGCCGTTCGCCCCGCCCCAGCCGGACCGGCCGCTTTTATGCAGGCTCAAGGACGCGATGGACCCCAGGCGGATCTTCAACCCCGGCCGATGCCTGCCAGGAGCTTTTAGCGGTGCGTGAATCGGGAACTTCGCCTGCACCTCGCGTCGTGTCGGGCCTGGGGGCGAATCGCCCGGGCGAGCCTGCCAGCAATCGGGCGAAGCTGCCCGTGCTGGAGCTGGACCACCGCACGTACAGCCACGCGCTGGACTGCGTGCATTGCGGCCTTTGCCTGCCCGTGTGCCCCACGTATCTGGAAACGCGGCTGGAGGCCGACTCGCCTCGCGGGCGCATCGCGCTAATCAAAAATTTAGCTGACGGGGCGATTGAGCCGTCGGGATCGGTGCTGCATCACCTGGATTTGTGCCTGGATTGCCGAGCGTGCGAGCCGGCGTGCCCCTCGGGGGTGGTGTACCACGAGCTGATCGAGGAGGCGCGCGCCAAGCTCGCGCCCCAGCGGAGGCGGACGCTGAGCCAGCGCCTGCTTGACGCAGTCCTGTTCCACCTGCTGCCCCACCCGCGTCGGCTCAAAGCGGCGATGCTGCCGGTGCGGCTGATGCAGCGGATCGGGCTATGGGAAGCCCTGGGCGAGTTGATCGCCCACGGCATCGTCCCGCCTGCGTGGGAGAAGATGCGCCGCATGACCCCCGATGAGCCTGGGCCGCTGTGGCCGCGCCGCCTCAAGACGTTTTATCCCAGCACGAATCCGAACGTGTCGCGGCCTGTGCGGGTGGCGTTCCTGGCTGGGTGCGTCGGCAACGTGATGTTCCAGGCGCTAAACCGCCAGAGCATCGCGCTGTTGCAGTTGGTTGGGTGCGATGTTTATGTGCCGCGCAGCCAGGGCTGCTGCGGCGCGATCGCGCAGCACGGCGGCCGGCCCGGGCAGGCGCGGGCCCAGGCAAGGCGGAACCTGTCCGCATTGGGATCGCATCACGGCGAGGCGTTCGACTTCATCGTCACCAACGCCGCTGGCTGCGGCGCGATGCTCAAGGCCTACGCCCGTTTGCTGGAGGACGACCCCGCCCGTGCTGAGGCTGCTGGGCGATTCGCCTCGCGGGTGAGGGACATCTGCGAGCTGCTGGCGGATCTGGAGCTTCCCCCGCCGCGGCACGAAATCCATCGCACCGCGGTCTACCACGACGCCTGCCACCTGCTGCACGCCCAGGGGGTGGGGCAGGCCCCGCGGAAGCTGCTGGGCTCCATCCGCGGGCTCAAGCTTTTGCCGCTGGCCGAATCGGGGCTGTGCTGCGGAGCGGCTGGGACATACAACCTCACCCAGCCGCAGATGGCCCAGCGGTTGGCCCAGCGGAAGCTGGAGCATATCGTTGCCACGGGCGCCTCGGTGTGCGTGACGGGGAACATCGGCTGCCTGATGCAAATCCGCTCGGAGGCTCAGCGGCTGGCGGTTAAACTGGAGGTGGTGCACCCGGTGACGCTGCTCCACCAAGCCTACTTCGCAGCGGATCACGGACAGGTCCATGAGGCCCCTGGCGGCCCGGACGGACAAGGAAGTTGACCAGGCCATCGGCGGAGCGGCCCGCGGGAGACGGAGGTGGTGCCGATGCTACGGGCCATCCTGTTCGACCTGGGCGACACGCTGATTCAGTTCGGCCGCGTGGATCGGGCGAGCCTGTTCCGCCGGGCCACGGCGCGCACGTACCGGCTGTGGGCCCAGCGGCAGCGGCGCATGCCCAGCTTCCGCCGCTATTACCTGCACCAGTGGTCCGCCATCCACTGGGCGTTTTTCAAGACGGTGCTCTATCGGCGGGAGGTGGACGCGATGCGCCTCATCCGCCGCGCCTGCCGCAAGCTCTGGCTGACCGCACCGGAAGCGTTCTTCAAGGAGCTGGTCTGGGCGTGGTATGAGCCGCTGGCCCAGGTCGCCCGCCTCGAGCCGGGGACGCATCAGACGCTGGATCGGCTGGCCCGCAGCGGCTATCGGCTGGGCATCGTCAGCAACACGTTCGTCCCCGGCTTCGTGCTGGACCGCCACCTGGCGCAACTGGACCTGCTGCGCTACTTCCCCTACCGCATCTACTCCTGCGACGTGGGCTACCGCAAGCCGGATCGGCGGATCTTCGACCGTGCCGTGCAGGCGATAGGCGCTGCCGCCTCCCAATGCGTCTTCGTGGGCGATCTGCTCGACGCGGACATCCACGGCGCCCATCAGGCCGGCCTAACGCCCGTGTGGAAGCGCCCCCCGCCGCTGCGCGACGCCGATGACGCGCCGCCTCCCCCGCAGGGCACGCCCATCATCGATCAACTCGTCGATCTGCCCGAGGTGATCGATCACCTCAAGCGCCAGGCGATGATTCGGGCGCTGGCTGCGTGTCGGCGGGCGGGGTAGTCAGCGGCTGCAGGATCACGACGCGCTCCTCCTCCTGCCGGGGCAGGTACACCAGCGTGTGCACCAGCGTGCCGCCGGGCAGGATCGCCGCGATACGATGCGTGCCGGCAAAGACGCGCGTCCGCACGTTGCCCAGCTCATCGGTGACCGCGTCCACGCTGGTCCACCACAGCTCATGAAACAGCCGATCCACCAGCCGACCCAGGCGCGTGGGCTTGCCCTGACCGTCCAGGAGCGACGCGTCGGGGACCGCAGCGCCAGCCGGGCGAACAGCGCCGAACCAGACGCCCCCCACCACCGGCTGGGCCATCAGCGTCCGCAGCAGCGTCTCCAGATTGATCGCCGCTGCCGCTTCGCTCGCCCCGCCCACCTCCAGGTCCGCCAGCACCACCTCCAGCTCGATCTGCTCCAGCCACGTCAGGGCGCGCTCCAACGGCGCCTGCACCAGCGGGCGGGCGATGTGCTCATCCAGCGACACCTGGTCCAGCGGGACCGCCCCCTGGCGCAAGGCGGTGACGATCTGCACCAGCTCCGGCGTTCGGCCGCCGCCAAGGGCGTTCTCAAAACGGATCGCCATCGCTGCGCGCGGCGCCTGCGCCTTGGCCGATTCGTACAGGTAGCGCAGCATCGGCTCGCCCAGCTCGCGCTCGATGAACCGGTGCTGAAACGACCGCGTGTACAGGTCGAACTGGTCCACCGCCCAGCCGTAGCGCGACAGCACCTCGTGCACGTGCTCTTCCAGCGCATCGCGCAGCCCCTGGCCGCGCAGCACGCCCACCCAGGGCGGGTTGCGGCCCGGGTCCGAATGAATCAATTCGCCCCAGCGGACCACCAGTCCGCGCCGCTTGGCCTGCTCCACGATCTCGTCCAGCGGCGTCCATGCCGGCTCCGCATCGGGGCTTGGCGCAAGCCTGGCCCAGTCGGTCAGCCGATCCAGCGACACCGCGTTGAAGCATCGCCACACCGGCTCGTCCGTGCCCAGCGCTTCGGGCAGCGCCGCTTCATTCGATCCCAGCACCAGCCCGATCACGAAGTCGTGGCGCTGCTGCTCGATGCGTACGGTTGCCCCGGGCACGGGCTGGCCGTCTGCGTCCAGCACGATCAGCCGAAGGGGCGTTTGACGGACCTGCTCGATGCGCTGCTGCGTGGCCTGGACCCACGCGCCATCCAGAAAAGGCTCATCCGCTGCGGCAAAGGCGCACTGGGCGGGCCAAATCATCAACCCAAGGCACGCCAGCGCGAGGATGCAGAGCACACGGGGCATCATCGGGCGACGGCCTCCTGGGTTCCGATCATCAAGACAGATGCTCCAGCGCTTCGGAAAGCGTGCGGACCGGCATCAGCTTCGCGCCGCGCGGGGGCGTCAGCTCCGCTGCGGGGCACAGGATGTGGCTGAATCCTAATCGCGCCGCTTCGCGCAGGCGCTGCTCCAGCCGCTGCACGTGCCGCACCTCACCGCCTAAGCCGATCTCCCCCACCGCGCACCAGCCCGGGCCCAATTGGCGGTTGTGGTGCGCCCCCGCGATGGCTAGAGCAATGGCCAGATCCGCTGCCGGCTCCACCACGCGGATGCCCCCGACGCTGTTGGCGAACACGTCCTGGTCCGCCAGCCGCAGCCCGGCCCGCTTCTCCAGCACCGCGATGAGCATCGCCAGGCGGTTGACATCCAGCCCGCTGACCTTGCGCTTGGCTGCGCCCAAAAAGCCCGTCGCGGTCAGCGCCTGGACCTCCACCAAGAGGCAGCGTGTGCCCTGGAGCACCGGGCACACCGCGCTGCCCGGCCGGGGGTGATACTCCGCCGCAGCCACCCCCGCCCCGTCGGTCACCTGCTCCAGGCCGCGCTCGGTCATCTCGAACAGCCCCACCTCCAGCGTCGTGCCGAAGCGGTTCTTCGTCGCGCGGATGATGCGGTGAGAGTGGTAGCGGTCGCCCTCAAAATAAAGCACGGTGTCGACCATGTGCTCCAGCAGCCGCGGCCCGGCCACCTGGCCCTGCTTGGTCACGTGGCCCACCAGCACCAGCGCGGTCCCCGCGGCCTTGGCGTAGTAGACCAATTCCAGGCAGCAGGCGCGGAGCTGCGTGACGCTGCCGGGCGCTGCGGGCAGATCGCCCTTGTAGATCATCTGGATCGAGTCGATGACTACGAGGGCCGGGTCGAGCGTGCGGGCCTGCTCGACGATGCGGGCCAGGTTCGTGTCCGCCAGGGCGTAGAGGTTGGATGAGCTGGCGTCCAGCGCCCCCAGCCGCTGGGCGCGCAGGCGCAGTTGATGGGCGGATTCTTCGCTGGTGACGTAGAGGACGCGTCGCCCGCTTTGGGCCAGGCGGTGGGCGGCCTGGAGCATGAGGGTGGACTTGCCGATGCCCGGGTCGCCGCCCAGGAGGATCGCGCTGCCGGGGACGAAGCCGCCGCGGCCAGCCGCTGTTGCTGAGCCGTTGGGGCTTGCGCCGCCCAGGACGCGGTCCAGCTCGCCGATGCCGGTGGGGATGCGCTGGAGGCCGGGTTCCTGGTCGTCAGCATCGTGGAGGGGCGTCGCCTTGGGAGCGGACGCGGGGGCCAGCTCCGCCACGCCGCGCGGCACATCCCGCCCTGCTGAGGTCGAAGCGACGGGGCGGAACTCCTCCAGCGTGTCCCACTGGCCGCAGTCGGGGCACTTGCCGGCCCACTTGGGCTGGACCCCGCCACAGACCCGGCAAACGAACTGGACGGCCGCACGCGCCATAGCCTTGAGCATAGGCGGACGCAGCCAGCCAGGCCAGCGAAAGTCAGGGGGCAGCGGGCAGAGGGCAGAGTTAGGGGACATCCAGTCACCTTGTCACCCCCTCACCTTGTCATCTTTCCTGCCCCCTACCCCCTGCCCTCTTCCCTCTACCCTTTGCCGCCTTGGGCCAAGGGCCATAAAATCGCTTGGTCCGGCCCATCCCGAAGTAAAGGTTGTTCCTATGGCAAGA
>DASVCG010000024.1:0-7249 GCA_036381755.1 Phycisphaeraceae bacterium
TACATGCTCGTCAACCACACGCGCGGATCGAACATCAATCGGAACCTTCTGCTCTACTCAACCGACAAGGCCCGTTCCTGGCAAGTCTACGCGCTGCCGCATCCTTACGGATTCAGCGAATGGGCGTTCTTCGAGGTGCCCGACAGTCAGAGCCGGATGACCGGCCCGCCAACGATCCGCATCTTCGGCGGAGGGTTCGACGGGGGCAGCCCGATCACCGTGATCAAGCCGACGAAAACGGCTTCGGGCGGGCTGTCCCTCGGCCCGGCCACGGTGGCGGTCAACAGCTCCAGGGCCCGCTCCGGCGTCCTCCAGGCAGGACAGGCCAACGCCACCGCGACCGTCGGCGACACGACGTACCTGGCCTACCTGAGCCTCGACCCCATCCAGGGCCTGGCGGGCACGCCGCAATTCATCATGAGCTACAACAACATAACCGGCCAGACCATCTCCTCTCCGCGGCTGATCGGCGGCGGCGGCAGCGGCGCGCCCGACGCGCACAACGCGCCCGCCATCGCCGTCGACAGCAAAGGCTACATCCACGCCATCCTCGGCGCGCATCACGGGCGGTTTGAGTACACCCGCTCGAACCAGCCCAACTCCATCGACGCCGGCTTCACCCCACCGACGTTCATCGGCAAGAACCCGTCAAGCGGCGGGTATACCTACATCAGCATGGTGATCGATCAGGACGACACCATTCACGTCGTCGCTCGCTACTCGGGCGACAACAACCGCTGGGCGCTGGATTACCTGCGGAAAAAGGACGGCGAGCCCTGGGAGGATCTGGGGCACCTGGTCCGCACCTACCACGCCAACTACAGCACCTGGGACCAGCGGCTGACGATCGACAAGCTCGGCCGGCTGTTCCTCCGCTACAGCTTCTACGGCGATCAATTGACCGATGCCGAGGCCGCCGCCTACCGCGCCAAGTGGCCGGACGAGGAAATCTCCCGCATCAGCGGGAGCAGCTACTGGAACGGGATTCAGCACCACGACCCTGTGATCCTGATGTCCGACGACGGCGGCGACACCTGGCGGATCGCCACCACCGAGGACTTCCTCGCGGGGATCGTGCCCGAGCCCGCGTGCTTGATCGTGTGGGTCGGCGGCGTCCTGCTGGCGGGCCGGCGGCTGCGCCGCTGCGACGCGGGACGGCTTTGACATGCGGCGCCAAGATGCGTGTTCCAGCTTGGATAGGCCGTAACTACAGGACGGAAAAACAGAGGTGTCAACGTGTCGTTAGCGACGCCTTCGGCTCAATCCTCCTCCAGCGCGCATGCGGGCGCTTCGAGCGATGTGGAAGCGCGCGTGCACAATCTGCTGCGGCGGATGACCCTGGAGGAAAAGGTTCGGCAGATGACGATGGGCCCGTTCGCCTCGTGCCTGGAGGACGGGCGGGTGTCCCGTCGCGCGATGATCGACGCGTACGGCAATGTCGCCATCGGCGCGATCAGCGACCCGATGCTAAGCCCCCCGCAGGCGGCCGACGCAATCAACGCGGTGCAACGCTACTTCGTTGAGGAAACCCGGCTGGGTATCCCGGCCCTGGTGATCGGGGAGTGCTTGCACGGCCACCTGGCGCCGGAGGCGACGGTCTTCCCGCAGGCGATCGCACAGGCCAGCACGTGGAACCGCCAACTCGTGGAGCGCATGGCGGCTGCGATCGCGCGCGAGGCGCGCGCGGTCGGCGTCGTGCAGGCGCTGGCGCCGGTTCTCGACCTGGCCCGCGATCCACGCTGGGGCCGGGTTCAGGAAACCTTCGGCGAAGACCCGTATCTGACATCGGAGATCGGGCTGGCCTACCTGCGAGGCGCTCAAGGCGTCACTTTTCCGCTTGATGGGGAGCATGTGCTGTGCACGGTGAAGCACTTTGCGGCGCACGGCAGCCCGGAGGGCGGCATCAACCTGGCGCCGGTGTCATGCGGCGAGCGGCAGATGCGCGAGCTGTTCCTCCCGCCGTTCCACGCCGCCGTCACGCAGGGGCGCGTCGCGTCCGTCATGGCCGCCTACAGCGAGTGCGACGGCACGCCCGCAACGGCGTCGCGTTGGCTGCTGTCCCAAATCCTGCGCCAGGAGTGGGGGTTCAGCGGGTACGTCATCTCCGACTACGACGCAATTAAGATGCTGCACACGCTTCACCGCACCGCTGCCGACGCGCGCGAGGCCGGGCGGCAGGCGGTCACAGCGGGCGTGGATCTTGAAGCGCCAACGCCCTATGGCTTCGACCGCGTGCTGATGGATATGGTGGCCCGCGGGGAAATCCCCGAGTCGCTCATCGACGCCGCGGTCGCGCGCATCCTGCGCACCAAGTTCCTGGCCGGGCTGTTTGAGAACCCCTACGTTGATCCCCGGCGCCTCTCGATGGTGGTGAACTGCCCGGAACACCAGGATCTGGCGCTTGACGTGGCTCGCCAGTCCATCGTGCTGCTTAAGAATGAGGGCGACCTTCTGCCGCTGGACCCGGCGATCCAATCCATCGCCGTCATCGGCCCAAACGCAGCCGCTGCGCAACTGGGCGATTACGCCATCCCCAAACCCCACGCCGTGACCGTGCTGGAAGGGGTCCGCTCGGTCGTCAGCGATCAGACAGCGGTGCATTACGCGCGCGGCTGCGGGCTGTACGAATTCGATCGAAGCGGCATGGACGAGGCCGTCGCCGCGGCCAAGCGCAGCGACGTCGCCGTTGTGGTGGTGGGCGATACCAGCCACTTTCATGGCGGCGTGGGGTGGGGCGATGATCACGGCTGCGCGCTGTGCGGCGAAGGGTTTGACGTCTCCGACCTCGACCTGCCCGGCTTGCAGGGCGATCTGGTCCGCGCCGTCTACGACACCGGCACGCCCACGGTTGTCGTTCTGATGCACGGCCGGCCCCACGCCATCACCTGGATCGCCCAGCACGTGCCGGCCATCCTCGAAGCGTGGTATCCCGGTGAACAAGGCGGCTTGGCCGTGGCGGAAGTGCTCTTTGGCAAGATCAATCCGTCCGGGAAATTGCCGGTGTCGATCCCCCGCAGCGCCGGGCACATCCCCGCCTGCTACAACCACAAGCCCTCAGCCCGGGGCGCGTACTACCGCCAGGCCGGCTCGCCCGGCGCACCGGGACGCGACTATGTTTTCTCCGAGCCAACCCCGCTGTTCCGCTTCGGCCACGGGTTGAGCTACACCACGTTCGAGTACCGCAGCCTGCGGATCGCGCCGCGAGTCATTCGGGCTGATGAAATCCTGCGCATCAGCGTGGAAGTCATCAATCGCAGCAAGAGGCCCGGCAGCGAGGTGGTGCAGCTTTACATCACGGATCTGGTCAGTTCCGTCACAACGCCGGTCGAATCGCTTAAAGGGTTTGAGAAGATCCACCTTGCACCGGGTGAAGCCAAAGAGGTGTCGTTTACGATACGCCCCGATGACCTGTCGCTGTTCAACGCGGAGATGAAACAAGTCGTGGAACCGGGCGAGTTCAAGGCCCGCGTCGGCCCGTTGACCGAAACCTTCACCGTGGCGTGAGCACCCCGCTGCGGTTGACCTGGCGAAGCGCTCACCGCTCGTTCATCGCTGGAGCTGGGCGGAGCATCGCTCAGCCTGCTAGGCCGACGGCTTGTCAATCCTGGCTCGATTGATATTGGGCTTGGGCCTGGGGACGCCACCCCGGCAGCAGCTTGGAGCCCTCGGGCCGATCAGCATCGGTGTCTGTGATGATCATGCCCGGGTAAGGCTCAACATAGCCGCTTTGCAGCGGGTCATTCGTATCGCGCATCCACTGCGCCAGCCGCTGCCGCATGTCCTCCAGCATCTGCAAAACCTGCGGCGAGCGATCGCTGGTCACCAGATTGTTCGCTTCATTGGGATCGAAGATCAGGTCGTAGAGTTGCTCGACAGCCGGCGCCCGCTGCGCCCAGCCGTGCTCGATCCACATCTCCTTGCTCACGCAGTGGTCCGCGTTGGCCAACACGGGACCCGAGCGCGGCTCGAATCGGCGGATGTACTTGTAGCGATCGGTCCGAACCGCCCGCATCGGCTCGTACGCGGCGTGATAATTCACCGAGGCGAACAGGGTCTCGTGCAGGCGGTCCACCTCGCCGCGGATCAACGGCAACAGTGATTTGCCTTCAAGCCAGGCGGGCTTGTCCAGGTCGATCAGCTCGCAGATCGTGGGGAACAGGTCCATGTGGCTGACCATGGCGTCCACGACCTTGCCGCCGATGAATCCCCCGGGGCCGCGGAGGATGAGCATCACGCCCAGGCCGTGATCGGTCAGGTTGCACTTCATGCCGGGAAAGGCGATGCCGTGATCGGTGGTGCAGATGACCAGCGTGTTTTCGGCCAGCCCGGCCTGATCCAGCGCGTCGAACACCGCGCCCATCTGGCGGTCGAGTCGTTCAGCCGCAACGGCGTAATCGGCGAAATCCTGGCGGGTTTGCGGCGTGTCGGGCAGCGGGGCCGGCGGACGCACGTAACGCGGGTCGCCCTGGACCGGCTGGTCGTTGTGCCACCGCACGCCCCGCTCGTAATCCTTCGTGCGATGCGTCTCGAAAAAACCCACCGCCAGAAAAAACGGTCGATCATGCGGCCGACGAATGAGCTCAACCGCATGCTGAGCGATGGCCGGGCCGGAGCGGTCGGCATGAACCTCTTCATAACCCAGCTCGCTCGGATCGCTGGCTTCATGCTGAACGCCGCACAAAACCGTGGCGTAGCCCGCGGCCTTGAGGACGTGCGCCAGGTGCTGCCGGGGATCGCGCAGCCGGGAGCCGCGGTGCGTCAGGCCGATCATGCCGTTCTGGTGTGGGTAGCATCCCGTCAGCAGTGACGCGCGGCTGGGCGAGCAGGTGGGGTTGACGCAAAAAGCCTGCCGAAACAACACCCCTTCCTCCGCCAGCCGCTGGATGCGTGGCGTGCGCAAGGCGTAGCCATAAGGCTGAACGTATCGGCCGGTATCGTGGGAATGGATGTAAAGAATGTTAGGTCGATGCATGCACGGCCTACCTACCATCAAGATGACATCGATCAGGAGCGCGCCGGACAAAAATAGACTCGCGCTGTTGTGGAAACCGGCTCCATAGCCGCTGACCGCTGCGCCGGGCGGCATGTTAACAGCGGCCGGCATCACCCTCAACGCGGCTGATCCAAGCAGGCGCCATCAGCCGAACGGATCACTCCACCAAGATCCGCCCGTATGCTGCGCCTGGTCAAGCCGATGACGCCTCGGGATCAAACGAGATTTGAGTCAAACGAGATTTGCAGCTCATGAATACCCGCGTCGCCCAGCACGATATGGTGCTGACGCTCGCTTGCCCGTGCAACGCCCCCTTCCGCGTTCAATCGCTGCACCTGCCAGACCCCCTCATAGCCCAGCACGCTCAACGAGATGCCCTCGTCGCATTGAACGCTCACGCGCCATTGGTGCTCGCCTGCCCGCACGCACTTGTTGACGCGCAACCACGCGCGGTCGGGGATCAACGCGAACTGCGACGTAGCATAAACCACGCGAACGCTGCGGCGAGGCACGGGCACGTCGATCGCCTTGCCATGAGCCCTCAACCGCGCCACCCGCTCCGTCCGGGTCGTGAACCAATCGGTGTTCAGCAGGAACACCGCGTCCGCCTCCTGGTCCGGCTGGGCGGCTGGATAATGGAAGGCGCTGATGCGCCGCGAAGGCTCAAGATAGATCGACGGGCGGTCGATGCCTTCCAGAATCGTCCGCACGATAGCGTTCGCCAGCCGTTGATACACAGACGACTCCGGGTAGTTGACGACGTTCAGCAGCCAGACCGCGCCTTTCCCAATCGGCGAGCGCACCAGCAAGGGGCGATGGGTCAGCGCATCCCGCAGCTTCACCTCGACGCCGCTGTCCATCGCCAGCGACGGCAAAAACGCTCCGCAAAGCCCCTGGCTGTCATGGTTCGATCGCACGTAACGGCCAAGCGCTTCCGTGAACGCCGGATCGACCACGTCGAGCTCCCACAGGAACCCATCCTCGTAAGGCTCACAGCAGCGGACGCCGCAAAGCCGCTCCAGCCTGGCGTTGCTGTCAGCGTCGGGTTGCGGCTGATCAAGCAGGTCGTAGTGAGCCAGGACAACCTGCCCGCCCGCTTCGGCATAGGCGCGCAACGTTTCGACCTGCTTGTGCGACACGGCATGGGTTCCCACCAGCACCAGCGCCCGGTACTGCTGCAGCCCAGCCAGTGGCGCGTCGGCTGTCACCAGGTCGGCCTCGCCCAGCGGCGTGTCGGCGTAGTCGGGGTGCGTCGCCCACTCGCCGCTGATCGCTTCGAGCCGCGGGTTGTGGAACCGGGCGTTGGGCCAGGCGACGCGCAGTCGGCTCCACGTCAGGTCCGCCGCGGTGGTCTGATTGGGGGGCGGGGCGTAGAGGTCGGCGAAGATGTCATCGGGGGATTTGACGAAGGCGAAGCCCGCTGCGGGCAGGCTGCGCAAGGCGTGAAATCGCCCGAACCGCCACAGCTCGCGCTGGCTGCGGCGCATGTCCACCAGTGCCGCATCCTCAAAATCCCACTGCCGACCGACGACGTGGTGAAACGGCCCAGACTCGGAATAGATCACCCGCGCGCCGGCCAGATAACTGTGGAACAAGCTCAGCCACCACAAATGGCCCCGTTTTTCATCAAACCGCGGGTCCTGCTCAGCGAACGGTTCGGGCATCGCCAGCCCGCCGAACGCCTGGCACTCGAACGAGTCGATCACCGCGAAACCCGTTTCCCCTCCTGCCATCCGCGCGGTGCCGCGCGCCGAGGCGGTGTTGATGTTGCACTGGAGTGGAAACAGCTCGATCCCCGGCATCAAAACGCCCATCGGCTGGTAGATGTCGGTGTAGAGGCTCGGGTCCGTCACCCAGACGCCCGCGCCATTCATGATGGCGCGGATATCGTTCAACCGCTTCTGCATCTCCGCGCAAAACCGCTTGTAAACTTCGCGCCGGTTCGGCGTCTGCCGCAGCGTCGCTCCCATCCACCCGCCATACTCATGCGCGCCGACGCCCAGCAGCCGCTCGCCCAACGCCTCAGCGATGCGCACCAGCTCCTGGCGATACGGCATGCCGGGATCGTCATTGAAGCGAATCGCCACGTTCAAGCCATACCGGTGCAGGTCCTCAACAGGCATCCGCTCCAGCGTGATGTAATCGCCCGCTTTGAGCGGGTTCGCCAGCCAGCAGACCAGGTCGCCCTGCCCCGTATCGCGGAACAGCTCCACCTCCCGCTGGTAGTGGTGCATCGGCACCATGGCGGAGAGATGC
>DASVCG010000025.1:0-11072 GCA_036381755.1 Phycisphaeraceae bacterium
CCCTTGGCCAGCGTCATGATGTCCGGGACGATGCCCCAGTGCTGGTGGGCGAAGGCCCGGCCCGTACGGCCGCAGCCGGTCCACACCTCGTCCACGATCAGGAGCAGGTCGCGCTCATCGCACAGCCGGCGCAGGCGCGGCAGATAATCATCATCGGGCACGTTGATGCCGCCTTCGCCCTGGATGGGCTCGACGATCACAGCGACGGTGTGGTCGTCGATGGCCGCCTCCACCGCTGCTGCGTCGTTGTAGGGCACGTGGACGAAGCCGGGCAGCAGCGGCTCGAACCCCTGGCGGACTTTGTCCTGGCCGGTGGCGACCATGGCGGCGAAGCCCCGGCCGTGGAAGCTCTTGAGCGTCGAGATCACCTTGTATCGCGGCCCGCTGGGGCCGGGGCGGGCCTTGCCATAAAGCCGCGCGAGCTTGAAGGCGGCCTCGTTGGCGTCGGAGCCGCTGTGGCAGAAGTACGACTGCCCGCCGAAGCCCATCGTGGCGATCGCCTCAGCCAGGCGGGTCTGCGGCTCGGTGTGGAACAGGTTGCCTACGTGCCACAGCTTCTGGGCCTGCTGGGTGAGGGCGTCGATCAGCTCGGGGTGGCAGTGGCCCAGGATCGGCCCGCCGAAGCCCGCGAACAGGTCCAGGTACTGCTTGCCCTGGGCGTCCCACAGGTGCACGCCCTGACCGCGCACCATCGCGATGGGGTAGCGGGCGTAGTTTTGCGTCATGGTCCGGTCGTGCCGGTCGATGATCGCCTGGGTCGGGGAGGCTGGGGGGGAGGAGGTCGTGGTCACGCTATGAAGCTCCGGGTTGATGCTCCGGGTGAGGTTTTGGGTAAGGTTCCGGGGGCACTGGGGACAGCGAGCGCTCAGCGCCGGCCAAGCCCACATCGTACCCACGCGCACCGCGGGGAGAAAGCGGTTCTAGCCGCGCCCCCGTTGGGGGCGGGCTATTGGCCCCCTTATCATCTCAAACCCTCAATCCCTCTTTGTCTTTCTCTGCGCCTGCCCGCTGCCCTCTATAAAAAGAGAAGAACCCCTGGCTTCGGAGCGCGCCAGGGGTTCGTACAGGTCACGGACGTTAATGGGTACAGAGGATCAGGCGGCCAAAGGCGATCACCGTGCAGCGGGTGGCTGAACGGTGACGCGAAGTCCTCCTCCCTCACGTCAGATCATGGCCTTGAGATTCTTGAGCGGGCGGATCTTGACCACCTTGCGGGCCGGCTTGGCGGCGATCATGATCTTCTCGCCGGTGGCGGGGTTGATCCCCTCGCGGGCCTTGGTGGCGGGGCGCTTCTTGACGACGATCTTCATCAGGCCCGGCACGGTGAACTGGCCCGGCCCACGCGAGCCGATGTTCTTGGCGATCAGTTCCTGCAGGGCGTCGAACACAGCGGCGACGTCGCGCTTGGGCAGGTCGGTCTTCTCCGCGAGGGCCGAGTAAACCTGGCTCTTGGTCAGGGCCTTCTTGGCGCTGTTGGCGGTGGCGGATTTTGCCATGGTGCTCTCCTTACTGGGGGTTCTCCGAATCGTCCGTGACAAGAGTCTCCCCATCGGCTTTCGCGGCCGATGATGGAACGTGTATCGCAATTCTGCCGTGTTTTCCTATAATTTTCAAACGTCACCGCCAAAAAAGGCGGTATTTAACGGCCTTGGACGGCTCCGCCGGTGCAAAATCCCCGTGGAGCCAGGCCGGCGGACGGCTCGCTGTGGGGGGCCGCTTGGCAGGTCGGCAGACTTGCCAATTTGGCAGCTTGAGGCCTGGCGGGGGCGAGCCTGGCAGCCACTATCCCTCGCGCAGGGGCCTTGAGACTGCCTGGCCGGCCTGCGCCGCTGGCATCGCCTTTGCCAAAGGGTTGACCGGGGGCTGACCTCATCCGAGCGTCCCGCCCAGGCTGGCGAAGCCCCATGGCGTCCGCGAATCCCCGAGAGCTTCATAACATCAGATAGCGAGGTTTCCCATGGCTAAGACAATCGGCATCGACCTGGGCACCACCAACTCGGTGGTCGCCATCCTGGAGGCGGGCCAGCCCAAGGTGCTCATTAACGCCTCGGGCAACCGCATCACCCCCTCCATCGTCGCCTTCACCGAGAAGGGCGAGCGGCTCGTGGGCCAGCCCGCCAAGCACCAGCAGATCACCAACCCCAAGAACACGATCTACTCCATCAAGCGCTTCATGGGCCGTCGGCACCGCGAGGTGGAGGCTGAGGAGAAGATCGTGCCTTACCAGATCGTCGGCGGGCCCGACGAGCCGGTGAAGGTGCGCGTCCGGGACAAGGACTACACGCCCCAGGAAATCAGCGCGATGATCCTCCAGGATCTCAAGAAGACCGCGGAGGACTACCTGGGCGAGAAGGTGGACAAGGCGGTCATCACCGTGCCGGCCTACTTCAACGACTCGCAGCGCCAGGCCACCAAGGAGGCCGGCGAGATCGCGGGCCTGAAGGTCGAGCGCATCATCAACGAGCCCACCGCTGCTGCCCTGGCCTACGGCCTGGACAAGAAGAAGAACGAGAAGGTCGCGGTGTTCGACCTGGGTGGGGGCACGTTCGACATCTCCATCCTCGACATCGGCGAGGGCGTCTTCGAGGTGCTCTCGACCAACGGCGACACCCACCTGGGCGGCGACGACTGGGACCAGAAGCTCATCGACTACCTGGCGGATGAGTTCCGCAAGCAGGAGGGGATCGACCTGCGCAAGGACCCGATGGCCCTCCAGCGGCTCAAGGAGGCCGCTGAGAAGGCCAAGATGGAGCTGTCCACCACGCAGGAGACCACGGTCAACCTGCCCTTCATCACCGCCACCAACGAGGGGCCCAAGCACCTTCAGATCGCCATCACCCGCGCCAAGTTCGAGCAACTGTGCGACGACCTGTTCCAGCGGCTGCGCGTGCCGGTGACCAAGGCGCTGGAGGACGCGAACCTCAAGGCCTCGGACATCGACGAGGTGGTGCTGGTGGGCGGCTCGACGCGCATGCCCAAGGTGCAGCAGATCGTCAAGGAGGTCTTCAACAAGGAGCCTAACAAGAGCATCAACCCGGATGAGGTGGTGGCCATCGGCGCCGCGATCCAGGGGGCGGTGCTCGAGGGCGACGTCAAGGACGTGCTGCTCTTGGACGTGACGCCGCTGTCTCTGGGCATCGAGACGCTGGGCGGGGTGATGACCGTGCTGATCCCGCGCAACACGACGATCCCCACGGAGAAGAGCGAGGTCTTCTCCACCGCGGCGGACAACCAGACGGAGGTGACGATCCACGTGCTCCAGGGCGAGCGCGAGTTCGCCAAGGACAACCGCACGCTGGGCCGCTTCAACCTCGGCGGGATTCCGCCGGCGCCGCGCGGCCTGCCGCAGATCGAGGTCACCTTCAAGATCGACGCCAACGGCATCCTCAACGTGTCGGCCAAGGACAAGGCCACCGGCAAGCAGCAGTCGATCCAGATCCAGGGCTCGACCGGCCTGTCCAAGGACGAGGTCGAGCGGATGA
This sequence comes from Phycisphaeraceae bacterium, assembly GCA_036381755.1. GTDB lineage: Bacteria > Planctomycetota > Phycisphaerae > Phycisphaerales > Phycisphaeraceae > DASVCG01. Next base: position 3,483 of record DASVCG010000025.1, read on the forward strand.
AGCAGGACGCCGAGGCCCACGCCGCGGAGGACCGCAAGAAGCGCGAGCTGGTCGACGCCCGCAACCAGGCTGAGAACGTCGTCTATCAACTCCGCAAGCAGTTGGAGGAGTACGGCGACAAGGTCAGCTCGGAGGTCCGCGGGCGGATCGAGTCCGCCATCAGCAACGTGGAAGACAAGGTCAAGGGCGACGACGCCGACGCGATCAAGCGCGCCCTGGATCAGCTCAACCGCGACGCCCAGGAGCTGGGTAAGGCCATCTACGAGAGCACCAAGGCTCAAGGCGGCGGCGAGGCTGGAGGCGCCCAGGGCCCCGGCGGCGGCTCCGGCAAGGGCGAGGACGTCATCGACGCTGAGTTCGAGGTGAAGGAGTAGCGCCCGCTCCGGGCGTCTTCCCCCGCGCCAATCAGCACGCCGGCCCATCCACGAAAAAACCCGCGGCTTGCCGCGGGTTGATGAGCCGGCGTGATTGGGGAGAGCCGCTCCCGGCAGTTCCCCGGCGTTTTGGCCCTCGCTAGGTCAGCTCAGCGGGTCTCAGCCACCTCGCGCTCCCACGTGCCGTCCAGGAAGCCCTGGAGCTTGCGTGATCGCACGGGGTGCTGGAGCTTGCGGATCGCCTTGGCCTCGACCTGCCGAACGCGCTCGCGGGTGACCTTGAAGATGCGCCCGACTTCTTCGAGGGTGTAGGTGTACCCGTCGCCGATGCCGTAGCGCAGCTTGATGATCTCGCGTTCGCGGTAGGTGAGGGTCTTGAGGACCTGCTCGATCCGCTGGCGGAGCATGTCGGTGGTGGCGCTGTCGGAGGGGTTCTCGGCGCTGTCGTCCTCGATGAAGTCGCCGAAGTAGGAATCCTCGCTTTCGCCCACAGGCCGGTCGAGGCTGATGGGGTGGCGGGAGATCTTCATGACGCGCCGGGCCTCGCCGACGGGCATCTTGGCGGCCTCGGCGATCTCCTCGATGGTGGGCTCGCGGCCCAGGTCCTGGAGCAGGTTTTTGGCGATGTTGCGCAGCTTGCTCATCGTCTCGATCATGTGCACCGGGATGCGGATGGTGCGGGCGTGGTCGGCGATGGCGCGGGTGATGGCCTGGCGGATCCACCAGGTGGCGTAGGTGCTGAACTTGTAGCCGCGCTTGTACTCGTACTTGTCCACCGCGCGCATCAGGCCGGTGTTGCCCTCCTGGATCACGTCGAGGAACGAGAGGCCGCGGTTGCGGTACTTCTTGGCGATCGACACCACCAGACGCAGGTTGCCGCCGGAGAGGTCGCGCTTGGCCTGCTCGTACTCGTCGAAGACCATCTTGACGTCCTCGACGCGGGCCCGAAGCTCCTCGGGCTCCTCCAGCACCAGCGAGCGGAGGCCGGACAGCTCCTCCCGCATGACCATGATGTCCTCGGGGTCGTAGCGGTCCGGGTGCTGCTCAGCGTCGGTGATGGTGTCGCGCAGCTCGGTCATCTTCTGGGCGATGGAGCGCAGCTTCTTGAGCATCGGCTGGATCTTGCTGGTGCGCAGGCTCAGCTCCTCGATAAGCGTGGCCATCTTGCGCCGCCGCGCCTTGATCCGCCCCTTGATTTCTTCGATTTCCGCCTTGCTCTTGCGGCCGGGCTCCTCCAAAAGGTCCCAGTCCTGGCGGTTCAGCTCCAGCAGCTTCTTGACCGTCTTGAGGTTGACCGGGATGCGGGCGGCGATCTTGCCCTTGGCGTCCTCCTCAGCGGTGGAGATCTTCATCGTGCGGTCGAAGGGCAGGTCGCCCTCGTTGACCAGCTCCAGGATGTCTACCGCGGTCTTGATCGAGTAATCGTTTTCGAGCACCTTGCGGCGGAAGATCATCCGCGTGGTCTCGATCTTCTTGGCCAGGCGGATCTCCTCGTCGCGGGTGAGCAGGCTGATCTCGCCCATCTGGGTCAGGTACATCCGCACCGGGTCGTCGATCCGCTTGGAGTTGACCTCCTGGAGGGCCTGGACGAACTCGGCCTTGGCCTGTTCCTCGGTGAGGGGCTCTTCCGTTTCGATCAGGCCGGCTTCCTCCACGGCGATCTGGGCGGCCAGCGCCACGTCGGGTCCGGGCTCGGAGTCGGCCGCGGGCGGCTTGGCGGTCGTCGTTGGCCGGCGCAGCTCCGCCGGCGCCAACTGGTCGTTGACCAGCCGGATCTTGAGCTGTTCGAACAGGATCAGCAGCTCGTCGACCTTGTCCGGCTCGACCAGCTCGTCGGGCAAGAGGGCGATGAGCTGGTCGAAGGTGACGCAGCCATACTTCTGACCACAGGCGACAAGCTCCGCCACGGCTGGGTGCATCTGCTCGTTCAAGATGACTGCTCTCCTACGCCTATGTATCCGACCGGGCGCGCCCGGCATATCGATTCCCTGGGCGTGGCGATATCGCCACAGCGCCCGTTCTCTCTCCCCGCCTCCGTCCCATCAGCCGTGTCGTCCGTGACGTGAGCTGGACCCAGCTCGACGTGCCTCCCTGCAATTAATCACGCAGTCGGGCGATCCGTATTGGTGAGGGATTCTCCCGACGGTGCTCGATCAGCCGCCTCATCAGTTGGGCTTGATCCGCGCCTGGTTCCCGCAGGGCCCGCCTGGTCTGGTGGTAGGCCTGCTCCTGGTGGTGCGACAGAATCGCCTCCGCCGCTGTCACCAGCAACGCCTCAATCCGCTGAGGGTCGTCGCCGGCGGCCTGATCCACGTCGGCGTCCGCTTGCGTGGCCAGGTCGGACAACACGCCCGGCTCCTGCTCCTGAGCCAGATCACCCAGCAGATCCACCAGCGTCAACCCTTCTCCCATTCCCAATCGCTCGTACACCCGCTGGTACAGCCTGGCGCCGGCGGGGGTCACCATCTCTGCCGGCGACAAGGCTTCATCCAGCGTTCGGCCATCGGGTAACACATGGTGAAACAATTCGTTACAGCGGACCAGCGATCCGATCAACTGCCGCTCAGCTAGTTCAATCGCCTTAAGTCTATGGCGTGGTTCACCGTCGGCAACGTTTTGTCCGGCCGGACCTGTTCGGGCAGCGGGGGCGGGGGCCGGTTGCGCCGGCTGGGCGGGGCGGACAGGCTGCGGCCCCAGCCGCTGGAGGATCCGGCTCACCTCCGGCTCGCCCAGGTCCAGCAGCGACGAGAGCCGCTGAACCACCAGCGCCCGGCGGATCGGCCCGATCTGGGCAAGCCCCAACTGGGTCAACTGGCCCAAATAGCCCTCCACCAGCCGCTGACGGCCGGTCACCGTGGTGGCGGCCTGCATTTGCTGGCGCACGCGGTCGAACTGATAAGACAGGGCGTCCTGTGCTGAAGCCAGGGCCTGCTGCCAGAGTGACAGGCCGTCGGGGCGGGCCAGCAGGTCCGCCGGGTCCACCCCGCCGGGGAGCACAGCGATCGAGACGTCCAGGTCGCCCGTCAGGAACAATTCCACCGCCCGGTCGGCGGCCTTTTGGCCGGCGGCGTCGGCGTCGAACACCAGGATCACCTGCTCCGCGTACCGCCTCAGCTCCCGCACGTGCTGGGCGGTCAGGGCGGTGCCCAGCGTCGCCACCACGTTCGTCAGACCCGCCTGGTGGCAGGCGATCACGTCGGTGTAGCCTTCCACAATGACCGCGGTGCGGGCGTCGATGATCGGCTTTTTCGCCAGATGCAGCCCGTAAAGCGTGGCGGACTTGTTAAACAGGGGGGTTTCGGGGCTGTTGAGGTACTTGGGCTCGTCCTCGCTGCGGAGCTTGCGGCCGCCGAAGGCGATCGGCCGGCCGATGGCGTCGAAGATGGGGAAAATCAGCCGGTGGCGAAAGCGATCGTAAAAAGATTTCTGAGTGTTGCCCGATGAGGGCTGATTCTTGTCGCGGGGGCTGATGAGGCCGGCCATCTGCAGGCTGCGCAAGTCCCAGCCTTTGGAAGCCGCGGTCAGGGCCAGGGCGTCCCAGCGGTCGGGGGCGTAGCCGATCTGGAAGGCCTGGACCATCTCGGGGGCGATGCCGCGCTGGTGGGTGTATTCGCGGGCGATGCGGCCCTGGTCGGGGTGGTGGTAGGCGGTGCGGAAGAAGGCCGCGGCCTGGCTGTTGGCGGTGGCGATGCGCTGGCGGTCGGTGGGCTCCTGGTCGGACGCTCCCGTGCCTCTCGGCCCGCGCTCCAGGGGGATGCCCGCCCGCTCAGCCAGGTACGCCAGTGCTTCGCGGAACTCCATGCGGTGGTAGCGCATGACGAAGTCGAACGCACTGCCGCCGGCCCCGCAGGCGAAGCATTTGAAAATCTGCTTGGCTGGCGAGACGTACATGGAGGGGTTTTTGTCGTCGTGGAACGGGCAGAGGCCGACGAACTCCTTGCCCTTGGGCCTGAGGCTCACCTGCTCGCCGATGAGGCGGACGATGTCCGTCGCCTGCTGCACCTGATGCCGTTGATCGTGTGCAACCGTCATGGGACAGGCCCAGCCGTTCACTCCCGTGGGAGGCGTCGGCCGATGCGGTTGAGCCGTACGGATTCGACCACCCTCGGGCCGCTGGGGGCGGCAGATCATCGCCCCCCCGGCGCCGTTGTTTAGCGAGCTGCGGGCCGGCCTTTCAATCCTGCCGCCGGCCGGCACAGAACCCAACCAATGCCTATTAAGGTGTAGCACAAGAGCGGGCCAAGTCAATCAATCCCGCCCCCGCCGATGCGAACCCCCACCGGATTCGTCCCCCCGGCGGACCTTTTAAGCATTAAGCAGACAGCCGTCAGACGGGCCTGGGCCGCAAGCGGTTCGGCTCCGCCCCGGGCCTCGTGGCCGCTTAGTCGCTTGAGGCCTGCTGGGCTTGAGCCTGGGCCTTCAGGGCGTACTTGCGCTTCAGGGGCTTGACCACCAGGCCCGAGCGGATCGCCTTGGCCGAGGCCTTGACGCGGCGCACCGAGCCGTCCACCACCGCGGTGACGGTGTGGATGTTGGGGCGGAACGTCCGCTTGGTCTTGCCGGTCACCTTGGTGCCCACCCCGCCAAGGTACTTGGCCTTACCCCGGCGGGTGTAGGTCCGCCCCGTGGTGGTGCGTCGGCCGGTGAATTCACAGACTCGTGGCATGGCAGTCACTCTTTGGGCTGAGGGTTCAGTTTAGGTAATTCGGAGCCCCATACGTTAGCGGGCAGGATCGGGCAATGCAAGGGCCCACAAGCCGGGGCTTGCCTCTTTTACCAGCGGTTTGCGGCGTCCCGGGCATCCCGGCATCGGCAGCGGCTTGCGGGCCGGGATACGCCGGGTGGGGGCAGGTCTTCCTAATTTTACGAGGCGGCGGTGATGGTCGCCTGGGACCAGTTCCAGCGGCGGAGGTATTGCTCCAGCGTGGCCAGCTCGGGATGAAGCCGCTGACAGGCGGCGATATCCGCCTCATAGCCGGCCTGCTCGAACCAGCGGTACATCTTGGCTGCTTCCTCCCCGGCGACCTGGCTGAACTGCTCCCAGGGCACCTGCACGTATCGCACCGGCCGGCCGATCACGCGGGCGAACGTGGCCGCGGTGTCGATCATCGTCAGCTCATCCCCGGCCAGCTCCATCGTCCGCCTCGCCCACTGCTGAGGCTCGGCGAAGGCCAGGGCGGCGAACGCGCCGATGTCGTCCGTGGCGATCTGCTGAAGGGGGGTGTCCGGGCTCAGCGGCTGGGGTAGCGTGCCGCCCAGGATGGCGTCACGCAGGCTCGGTCTCTCCCAGTTGTCCATGAAGAACACCGGCCGAAGGACCGTGTACGACAGCGACTTTTTACTCCGCAGGTGCTGCTCCACCTGCCACTTGCTTTCAAAATGGGCAAGACCGCTGTTGCGGTCGGCGCTGGCGACGGAGCTGTAGACCAGGTGGCGAACGCCGGCGTCGGCAGCGGCGTCGGCCAGGGCCTTGCCTTGGCGGATTTCCGCCTCATAGCCGACCGACCAGAAATCCTGCACTGAGAACACGCCGTAGGCCCCCTCCAGGGCGGGGCGGTAGGAGTCGGGATTATCCAAATCGCCCTGGATGAGCTGGGCGCCTTGCCGGGCCAGGGCCTGGGCCGCGGGTTTGGCGGGCTGGCGCGTCAGCGCCCGGACGCTGAAGCCGCGCTGGAGCAGGTGGCGAGCCACGGCCCCGCCCTGGCGGCCTGTAGCGCCAGCGACGAACACCACGCGCTGCTGGGGGGTATCGCTGGTCATGGGGTCGTCCTTTCCCTTTTGGTTTTTGCGGTTTTCGAGGCGGATGGAAGGGCTGCGACGATCCTGTGCCCGGGGAGCGGTCGGCTCATGATAGGCCGGCCCAGGCCAAGCGGTCATCAAGCCGCTAAACTATGGGGGATACCCTTTGGCGATTATGGCATCCCAACGAGCAGTCACACGAGAGCAGTTGAGCGTCCAGCGGGAGCGGGCCATTCTGGTGGCGTGCCTGCTGCCGGAGTATACCGCGGACCCGCATGACCCGCTTAGCGAGCTGCGCAGCCTGGCGGACACAGCCGGGGCGATCGTGGCGGATGAGGTCATCCAGAAGCGTACCCGGCCGGACGCGGGCACGTTTGTCGGATCGGGCAAGGTGGAGGAGATCCGCAACCGCGCCGCAGCGGTGGGCGCTGATGTCGTCATCTTCGACAACGATCTGTCCCCCTCGCAGATCGCCAACATCGAGCAGGTGGTTGGCCGGAAGGTGCTCGACCGCAGTGAGCTGATTCTGGACATCTTCGCGGCGCGGGCCCGGACGCACGAGGCCAAGCTCCAGGTGGGGCTGGCGCAGTTGGAGTACACCTACCCGCGTCTGCGGGCGATGTGGAGCCATCTGGAGCGGATCGTGGGCGGTGCGCCCACGGGGATCGGGACGCGCGGGCCGGGCGAGCAGCAGTTGGAGATCGACCGCCGCATCGTCCAGCGCAAGAAGGCCGAGCTTAAGCGGCAGATCGCCCGCATCCAGGGCCGCAAGACCCGCGAGGTGGAGGCCCGCAACCAGGATTTCTTCACCGTCGGGCTGGTGGGCTACACCAACGCGGGCAAGAGCACGCTGTTCAACACGCTCACGGGCGATGCGGCCTACGCCGACGACAAGCTCTTCGCCACGCTCTCGACGCGGACGCGCAAGTGGAACCTGGGCGGGGGCGACACGGTGATGCTCTCGGACACCGTCGGGTTTGTGCGAGATCTGCCGCACCACCTGGTCGCCAGCTTCCGCGCCACGCTGGAGGAGGCGGTGCACGGCGACCTTTTGCTGCTGGTGCTGGACGTGGCCGACCCGCGTGCGGCGCAGCAGCTCCAGACGGTGCAGCAGGTGCTCGACGAGATCGGCGCCGCGCAGCAGCCGCGCATCCTGGTGCTCAACAAGGTCGACAAGCTCGATCACCCCACCGACCTGACCGCGTTCCAGCAGCAATACCCCGACAGCGTGACCCTCAGCGCGCGGACGGGGCGGGGTGTGGACCAGCTCGTAGAGCGCGTGCGGCAGGCGATGCGAGGCCAGTCGCGGGAGCTGACCATCCACCTGGACGCCGCGGACGGCAAGGCGATTCACTTCCTGGAGAACCGCGGGCGGGTGCTCGACCGCCGTTACGAGGACAACCGCGTGGCGATGCGCGTCAGCATCGGCTCGCGTCAGCTCGATCAGCTCCGCGCGATGGGGACCAGCGCCCGCTGG
>DASVCG010000026.1:0-3601 GCA_036381755.1 Phycisphaeraceae bacterium
CGATCAGGTTGAGCAGGCGGTGGCCCGCCGGTTGGAGCAGATGGGGCGGGTGGATGTGCACACAGCCCGCCAGCGGGCGCTGGAAGAGGGCCGATGTGCTGCGCCGGGGCCGATCGTGCTGGTGGGCCTGGCGGATCAGAGCCGGCTGCTTCAGCGGTTTTTGCGGGCGATCGACGGGCCGGTCGCGTCGCTGATCGCAGCGCCGCAGGAGGAGGCGGACGCGTTCGATGAGATGGGCGGGCTGATTGTGGACGCCTGGGCGGATCGAGCGCTGGAGGTTCGGGAAGATCAGTGGCACGTGGCGGATCGGCCACGCGATCAGGCTTACAAGGTGCTGGAAGCGATCGCGCAGGCGACAGCGGCGAGGCCCCTGGGGCCTGAGGCGATCACCGTGGGCCTGGGCGATGAGCAGCTTGCGCCGACGGTGGAGCGGGTGCTGTCGCTGGCGGGCGTGCCGGTGCGGATGGCGCGGGGGCAGGCGCTGCTTCAGACTCGGCCGGCGCTGCTCCTGGCGGCGATCGGGCGGTATCTGCGGTCGCGCCGGTTCGATGCGCTGGCGGCGCTGTTGCGTCACCCGGATGTGCCGGTGCGCGGCCAGGGCGTAGAGGATTGGCTGAGCCTGCTGGACCGCTACGCGACCGATCATCTTCAGGGGCGGGTGACGGGGGCGTGGCTGGGACCGATGGCGCCGCGGCTCAAGCGCGTGTATGAGGCGGTGCACGCGCTGCTGCCGACGGACGCGGATCGCAGTCGGCCGTTGCCCCAGTGGGCGGAGTCGATCGGGCGGCTGCTGGCGCGGATTTACGGGGGTAAGCCGCTGCGGCGGTTCGACGATCAGGACGCGAGGCTGATCGCGGCGCTGGAGCATTTGCGCGATCGGTTGGCGCAGCTCGCGCGGCTGGACGAGGGGCCGTACGTGCCGCGTGCGCCGCTGCACGGGGCGATTGAGCTGCTGCTGGAGCAACTGGCGGGAGTAGCGCTGCCGGGGGGAGAGGCTGGGCCGGCGGTGGAGCTGGTGGGGTTTCTGGAATTGCCGCTGGACGATGCGCCGGTGGTGGTGCTGACGGGGGTGAATGAGGGGGCGGTTCCGTCGAGCGTGGGGGCTGATGCGCTGCTCCCGGGGCAGTTGCGTCAGGCGCTGGGGCTGGGTGATAACCGCAGGCGGCTGGCGCGTGATCTTTACGCGATGACGCTGGTGCTGCGCTGTAGAGCGGACGCGGTGCTGATTTCGGGTCGGCGGACGGCGGAGGGCGATCCGCTGACGCCAAGCCGGCTGCTGCTGCGCTGCGGGCCGGAGACAGCGGCCAGGCGGTTGCAGCGGTTTTATGACGATGAGGAGAAAGCCGCTTCGCCTGCGCCGCTGCTGCTGACGCCGGGCGTGATGGAGGGGGCCAGTCGTTTTGTGATTCCGCCGCCCCTCATGCCGGTGACGCCGATCACCTCGCTGCGCGTCACGGCGTTTCGCGATTATCTGGCGTGCCCGTACCGGTTCTACCTGCGGCATATTCTGCGCCTGGAGGGGCTGGACGATGAAGCGGTGGAGATGAGCGGCAGCCTTTTCGGCACGATCGCGCACCGCGTGCTGCGCGCTTTTGGCTGCAGCGATCTGATCCGCGACGACCGCGCGGAGGCCATCGCGGATTTTCTGGGTCAAGCGCTGGAGCGTGAGATGCGCGAGCGCTTCGGCAAGGAGCCCGGCGCCGCGGTGATGCTCCAGGGCCAGCAGTTGCGCGAGCGGCTCAACGCCTTTGCGCGCTGGCAGGCGCAGCAGGCCCGCGAGGGTTGGCGGATCGTGCCCGAGCGGGTTGAGCGCCGCTGTGAGGCGGTGCTCCAGGTGGACGGCGAGCCGTTCACGATCACGGGGGACATCGACCGCATCGACGAGCACCCGGAGCACGGCTATCGCGTGATCGACTACAAGACGTACGATCAGGCGAGCGTGCCTGCGCAGACGCACCGGGTGGGCCGGGGGGATCAGCAGCGGTGGGTGGACCTGCAATTGCCGCTTTATCGTGAGCTGGCGCGCGCCACGGGTTGCGACGGGCGCATCGAGCTGGGCTACGTGCTGCTGCCGCGCAGCGTGGCGGACGTGGGCTGGGCGGAGGCGGGCTGGGGCGAAGCGGAGATCGATGAGGCGGTGGAGCAGGCGCGTCAGGTGATCCGGGCGGTGCGTGAAGGGCGGTTCTGGCCGCCGGGCGACGTGCCGGAGTATGCCGATGAGTTCAGCGGCGTGTGCCTGGACCGGGTGATGGACCGCGAGGCGGCCATCGCGGGGGCCGAAGCGCTGGCGAAAGTGCGTCGCGGCGGCGCAGGGATCGGGCCGTCGCTGAGCGGATCGGCGGGCGGGGCGGTGGGAATCGGTCGAGCGTCCGGGGGGGAGTCGGGGCGTGGCTAAGCCGCAGTTGGAATCGTCGCCGCACCGGGTGATCCGCGCCTCAGCGGGGTCGGGCAAGACCTACACCCTCAGCAACCATTATCTGCACTTGCTGTACCGCGGCGCGCAGCCGGGCGAGATCCTGGCCACCACGTTCACGCGCAAGGCCGCGGGGGAGATCCTGGGCCGGGTGCTCACGCGGCTGGCCCAGGCAGCGGCGGATGCGCAGGGCGCTTATCAACTCGCTGAGGCGCTGAAAGAGCCGGGGCTGGATTTGGCGCGGGCCCGGCGGCTGCTCGAAGTGCTGACCGGGTCGATCCATCGCGTGGCGGTCTCGACGCTGGACAGTTTTTTTCACCGCATGGCCGGCTGCTTCCGCTTCGAGCTGGGCCTGCCGCGACAGGTGCGGGTGGTGGACGAGAATCATCCGTTGGTCCGCCAGCTTCGCCGAGAGGCGATCGACGCGATGCTGGGCGATGAGGACCTGGAGGTGATGATCGGCCTGTTGCGTCGGCTGCACCACGACGCGGCGCAGCGGCGCATCACCGACGCCATCGACGAGGTCGTGCGGGAGCTTTACGCGGTTTACCGCCAGACCGACGCGCCGGCCTGGCGGTGGCTGGAGCCCCCGCCGACGCTCGATTCAGAGCAACTGGCCCAGGCGTGTCAACTGCTGGAGGAGGCCCAGACGCTATTGCCTGAGGATAAGCGCTGGTTCAAGGCGTGGCAGAGCGATCTGGACGCGGCGCGGCGCAGCGACTGGGAAGATTTTCTCAAGGGAGGAATCGCGGGCTGTATCGCTGCGGGCAAGGAGGAGTATGGCAAGAAGCCGATCTCGTCGGAGCTGATGGAAGCGTACCGGCCGATGGTGGCGCACGCCCGCGCAGCGATCGTCCGTCGGGTGATCGATCAGACGCAGGCGACGCGCCAGTTGCTCGAGCGATTCGACGCGCACTACAGCCGCCTGCGGCGCGAGCACGGCGTGATGCTTTTCAGTGACGTGCCCTGGCTTTTGTCGCGGTGGGTGCCTTCGCTGGCGGCTGACGGCGACATCGGGCTCGATGCGCTGTATTACCGGCTCGACAGCCGCGTGCAGCACCTGCTGCTGGATGAGTTCCAGGACACCAGCCCGGTCCAGTGGCGGATTCTGCTGCCGTTCGCGCAGGAGATTTTGGCGGGGGAGGGTTCAGCCCGCGACGGCGCGCCCGCGCGGTCGTTCTTCTGCGT